>NZ_JBANAZ010000080.1:0-40116 GCF_059803455.1 Bradyrhizobium sp. UFLA05-108
GTCCAGCGTCGTGCCGTCAGCCTTGACGCTGAAATAGCTTGCGTCGCCCTTGTAGGGACAATGAGTGACGCGGTCGGTCCGTTCGAGCACGGCCATGTTGGCGTCCTCCCGCGGTACGTATTGGACGGCCGGATACCGGGCCTCCTTCAGCGTCAGCGCCTTCGTGGTGTCGGCGATAACGACGTCGCCCGCCGTCACGCGGACGCGCCTGGGGTTGTGAGTGATGGTGATGGGGTGGTCGGGGCCCGGAAGCTTCATGATATCACGCCTTTTTGGTCGATTGGCCACGCGCGGCACTTTGTCGTGCCTTTATCCCGCTCGAAGGCGGAATATAGTCGTTGAAAGCGTGACCTAGAAGGCCGTTCACGCTAAGTTTGGGCCTGCCGGTCCCGGGGACCCCGGCAAGTGAGTCGAAGGCCTGAATTCGAAGGCGGTAGAAGGAGCGAGAGCAGAATGCCAATGGACGCCCACGATATCGAGGCGATGATCAAGGCAGCGATCCCCGATGCCGAGGTGACGATCCGGGACCTCGCCGGTGACGGCGACCATTATGCCGCGACCGTGATCTCGGAATCCTTCCGTGGAAAGTCCCGCGTTCAGCAGCACCAGATTGTCTATCAGTCGCTGCGCGGCCAGATGGGAGGTGTGCTTCACGCGCTGGCCCTGCAGACCGGCGTGCCCGGAAGCTGATGGCGAATTGATCTTTTGGCGGCGGGGTAGGCCATGGCTGCGGACAATTCACGCGGCGCGATGTTTCGTGTCATCGTGCCGGACCAGCCGGGCCGCGTGACCTATGTCGAACTGTTCTTCGATCTCGTCTTCGTCTACGCCGTCACGCAGATTTCGCACACGCTGCTCGGCCGTTTCACGCCGCTCGGCGCCGTCCAGGTCACGCTGCTGTTCCTCGCGGTGTGGTGGGTCTGGGTCTACACTGCCTGGGTCACCAACTGGCTGAACCCCGAACTGACGCCGGTCCGCGTCCTGCTCTTCCTGATGATGCTGGGCGGCCTCGTGCTCTCGACCTCGATCCCGACGGCGTTCGAGGGGCGGGGGCTGTGGTTTGCGATTGCCTATGCGGCCATGCAGGTTGGGCGGACGGCCTTCTGGCTGTTCGTGACGCCGCCGCACCGGATCCTGGTGCGGCACAATGCGATCCGCATCCTGCTCTGGCTCTCGGTCTCTGCCGTGCTGTGGATCGCCGGTGGGTTTGCGGAGGGCGAGACTCGGCTATGGTTCTGGCTCGCGGCCGTGGTCTTCGAATACATCTCGCCAGCCGCACGCTTCTGGGTGCCGAAGCTGGGATTTTCGTCGGTCGAGGCCTGGGCGGTCGAGGGCGGCCATATGGCCGAACGCTGCGCCGGCTTCATCATCATCGCGCTGGGTGAAGCGGTCGTCGTCAACGGCGCGACCTTTGCCGAACTGAGCTGGACCGGGGAGAACATCTTCGCCTTCCTGGCGGCGCTCCTCGGCAGCATCGCGATGTGGTGGATCTATTTCCACAAGGGCGCGGAAGCGGGCTCCGAGCTGATCTCGAAATCCGCCGAGTCCGGTCGGCTGGCGCGGCTCGCCTACACCTACCTGCACATGCCAATCATTGCCGGCATCATCCTGACCGCCGTGTCTGATGAGCTCGTGCTGAAGCATCCGACCGGACATTCCGATCTCAGGACGGTATTGAGCACGGTCGGTGGTCCCCTGGTGTTCTTGGTCGGCACCATCCTGTTCAAGCACGCCATCCGCGGCTTCCTTCAACTTTCGCACGGCGTCGGCATTCTCATGCTTCTGGCGTTGGGCTGGTTCGGCGGCGAATTGTCTCCACTCTGGCTCTCGATCGCGACGACGGCGATCCTGATCGTGGTGGCGGTGTGGGAGTCGGTGTCGTTGGGGTCGAAGTCCGAAGGGGCTGATTGAACCGCCGGTGCCGATCGGACTATCGGTCGGGACCGCCGGCTGTCGTGACCTACGGCTTCGTTCACGAGGACCGGCGCTGGCGTATCGACAATATCCGCACCACCAAGTTGGTCGGTGTGGGACATGTTGACGCGGTCGTTGAGGGACTCCTGAGCCAGCGCTCTCATTGGAGAAGCCTACTCCACGGCCTCCATTGCATGCACCGAGAACATCTTGGCGGCGTCCGTCCACGTCTCCCGCACCCGCCAGCCGGCGCCGCGCGCGAGCGCTGCAAACCGTTCGATGCTGTATTTGTAGCTGTTCTCGGTGTGGATGCTCTCGCCCGGTCGGAACGAGAAGCTGGTGCCCAGCATGCGCACGGTCTGGCTCTTCCTGCTGATCAGGTGCATCTCGATGCGGTGCTGCTCGCGATTGTAGATCGCGCGATGCGTAAAGGCGGAGAGATCGAAATTGCCGCCAAGCTCGCGGTTGATGCGCACGAGCACATTAAGGTTGAAGCGGGCGGTGACACCGGCGGCGTCGTTGTAGGCGTCGTGGAGCACCCGCTCGTCCTTTTCGAGGTCCGCACCGATGATCATCAGCGCGCCCTGGCCCAGGATCCGGCGCGCGCTCTTCAAGAACGCCTGGGCTTCGTGCGGCTCGAAGTTGCCGATGGTCGAGCCGGGAAAGAAGCCGACCTTCGGCAGGTTGGCAACCGCGGGCGGCAGCTCAAACGGCGTGGTGAAGTCTGCGGCGACCGGATGGATGCCGAGCGAGGGGAAATCCCGCCGCAAGCCGTTCGCCTGCCCCTGAAGGAAGTCGCCGGAGATATCGACGGGCACGTAGGCGGCGAACCTGCAATGCTTCAGGAGCAGGCGGACCTTGGTGGTCGCGCCGGCGCCGAACTCGACCAGCGCCGCATGCTCCGGCATGATTTTCGCGATCTCGCTGCCACGCTCGCGCAGGATCGAGAGCTCGGTGCGCGTCGGGTAATATTCCGGCAGGCGCGTGATCGCCTCGAACAGCTCCGAACCGGTCGCGTCGTAGAAATATTTCGGAGACAGCTTTTTCGGCTGCTGCGACAGATCTCCGATGGCGTCGCGGGCAAAGGCGGTGGTCTGTTCGTCAGGAAGATGGGCTTCGGCCAAAGCGCTGGCGTGCACATTCATGATACTCTCCTGAACGCGCTGTCCGGCGCGCGGTTGTCGTCGGATGAGAACTAAAGCCCGATGAGATCGCGCTTTAGGTCGTTGTTTGAGCATGATCTCTTCGGAAAACCGCTTCACACTTTTCCGGATCATGCTCTAGTCGTAGTCGGCGAGGCGTAATCCCGTGAATTGCCAACGGTGGTGCGGGTAGAAGAAGTTGCGATAGGTGATACGGCTGTGCCCGCCCGGAGTTGCAAGCGAGGAGCCGCGCAGCACCAGCTGATTGACCATGAACTTGCCGTTGTACTCGCCGAGCGCGCCTTCCACGGCGCGGTAACCGGGATAGGGCGAATATGAGCTGCGGGTCCATTGCCAGACGATGCCGAAGGCATCGTTGAGCTGGCCGGCGCGGGCCGCGACCTCCCATTCCATCTCGGTCGGCAGGTGCTTTCCGGCCCAGCGCGCGAACGCATCCGCCTCGTAATAGCTGACATGACAGACTGGGGCATCGGGATCGACCGGCTTAAGGCCGGCGAGCGTCATCATGTGCCAGCGACCGTCGATCTCGCGCCAGTGGCCCGGCGCCTGCCAGCCCTCGCTGCTGACCGCGGCAAAGCCGTCCATCAGCCAGAGCGGCGCGGTTCGGTAACCGCCGTCGCGTATGAAGGCGAGCCATTCGGCATTGGTGACGAGATTGCGCGCGATCCTGACGGGACCCACCAGCGCGCGATGCGCCGGCTTCTCATTATCGAAATGAAAGCTGTCGTCGGCATGTCCGATGCTGTGAATGCCTTCGTTCAGGGATAGCCATTCCGCACCCGTCTTGTTCGGGGCCGGGAAGCGCCAATCACGATCGTAAGCGGGGAGAACTGGATTCTGCGCAAAGGCGTGCAGGATATCCGTGAACATCAACTCCTGGTGTTGCTGCTCATGATTGAGGCCGACTTCGACCAGCGGGCTGATGGCGCGAAGCTTGGCCTCGTCCGCCTCGCGGAAGAATCTTACGACGGCGGCATCGACGTAGGTTCGATAGGCGGTGACCTGATCGGCGCTTGGCCGCGTGATGTCGCCGCGGCGATGCCGAGCGTGGCGTGGACCGGCGCTGACGTAATAGGAATTGAACAGGAATGCGAAGTCGGGATGGAAGGGCTTATAACCCGGACAGTGCTCGCCAAGCAGAAACTGCTCGAAGAACCAGGTCGTATGCGCGCGGTGCCATTTCGCGGGGCTCGCATCCGGCATGGACTGGATCTGCTGGTCTTCCGCGCTGAGCGGGGCGGCGCGGCGCTCAGTCTCGTTACGGACCGCCACAAAGGCATCCACCAGCGCTTCGTCCAAGCTGCCGGATTCGGAGAAAGGTGACGCTGGGAGCGGGCTGGCCGTCGCGGAGGCTTGTTTCGTCACGATTTTCTCCGGGTGGACAAGAGAACGTTGCAGACGTAGCTCGGTTCCAAGAGACAGGTTCGTCCTAGATAGGGCCTCCGTTACGGGATAAAAGTCCTCCTCGGTGATGATATTAGAGCCATCAGGCTATGGCCCCGCCGGCCCCGAATATGGGCGGACCGGCCGCATGGCAGGGCTTCGTCGCCGCCATTTTACTTTGGATGTCCAATAGTTTGCGCTACATATACAGGCAGGTATCGGGTTAGATGGCTGAGCCGCCCGAAGCGATGAGGGCTCCGCCCCGGAAGGACATGGATATGAGCATCGAGGAATTCATCGACAGCGAAGTGAAGTCGAACGACGTGGTTCTGTTCATGAAGGGCACGCCGCAATTTCCGCAGTGCGGTTTCTCCGGCCAGGTCGTGCAGATCCTCGACCATCTCGGCGTCGGCTATAAGGGCCTGAACGTTCTCGAATCCGCCGAGTTGCGCAACGGCATCAAGGTCTATTCGAACTGGCCGACCATCCCCCAGCTCTATGTGAAGGGCGAGTTTGTCGGCGGCTGTGACATCGTACGCGAGATGTTCCAGGCTGGCGAATTGCAGCAGCTCTTCTCCGACAAGGGCGTTGCCGTCAACGCAGCGGCCTGATCCTTGGCGATGCTGACGCGCCGGATCGGTGGCGCGCAGCTCGAGATCATTGTCGCCGACATCACCACGCTCGGCGTTGACGCCATCGTCAACGCTGCCAACACATCGCTCCTCGGCGGAGGCGGCGTCGATGGTGCGATCCACCGGGCCGCCGGCCCGGACCTTGTCGCCGAGTGCCGCATGCTCCATGGCTGCAAGACGGGTGATGCCAAGATCACGCGGGGCTACCGGCTGAAGGCCGCGCATGTGATCCACACCGTCGGTCCGGTATGGAATGGCGGCACTCTCGGTGAAGACGATCTGCTCGCCTCCTGCTATCGCCGTTCGATGGAGCTCTGCCGCAAGCACGAGCTTGCTTCCGTGGCATTCCCGGCGATTTCGACCGGCATCTACCGTTTCCCGGCGGACCGTGCCGCGCAGATTGCAGTTGCGACCACGGTCGAAGCTCTGGCCACGACTCCTTCGGTCACTCAGGTCATCTTCTGCTGTTTCTCCGAGCCCAGTGCTGTCTTGCATCGTGAGGCGCTGCTCGCGCACGGCGCCGGCGACTGACGATGAGGCTGGGCCGTCGTTCCGCCGAAGCACGTCTGGCCCTCGTGCGTTGGCTGTTTGTCTGCGCTGGCCTGTTGGCATTCGCCGCGGTTGCAGCGGCGGAAGACCTGCTCGCCGGACGTGAGCTCGATCCGCAGAAGCTTGCGCGCATCAGCGACTATCTTCGCAATGAGGTTACGGCCGGCAAGATTCCCGGCGCGATCCTGCTGATCCAGCAGCACGGCAGGCCCGTGCTCTACGAGAGATCTGGTCTGCGCAACGTCAAGACGGCAGCGCCGATGACGGACGATACCATCTTCCGCCTCTATTCGATGTCGAAGCCGGTGACCTCGGTCGCGGCGATGATGCTGCTCGACGACGGCAGGCTTGGCCTCGACGATGCTCTCGCGAGATACATTCCGGCCTTCGCCGACGTGAAGATTGGCGTCGCGCGGCCGGACGGTCGCTTGCGGCTCGAGTCGCCGGCGCGACCGATCACCATCCGCGACCTCCTGCGTCACACCTCCGGCATCACCTACGGCTTCTACGGCGATAATCCCGTGCGCAGGCTCTATGCGCAGGCCGGCCTGTTTGACGGCGATCCCGACAATGCGGAATTCGTCGCGCGGCTGGCGCGATTGCCGCTGGCCGAGCAGCCGGCGACGCTGTGGGACTACGGCCATTCGACTGACGTGCTCGGTCGAGTGATCGAGATCGTCTCGGGACAGTCGCTCTATCAGTTCGAGAAGGAGCGGCTGCTCGATCCGCTGGGGATGAGCGATACCGCTTTTTTCGTCGCCGACGATGCGAAGCGACAATTGATCGCAGAGCCGTTGCCAAGCGACTGGTTCGACCGTCCCGTCGCCGGCATTAGGGAGGCGACCGCACCGCATCGCTGGGAATCCGGCGGTGCGGGCGTGGTGGGCACCATCGGCGACTATGCGCGCTTTGCGCAGATGCTGCTCAATGGCGGCGAGCTCGACGGAAGGCGCTATCTCAGGCACGAGACGGTCGCGCTGATGACCTCGGACCAGATCGGCGACGGGACCGGCATCGAGAAGGATCCCGAATTCTATTTTCCGGGCCCTGACAGCGGTTTTGGCCTGGGATTTGCTGTTCGCACGGAAGCGAACGCGCCGCTGCCGGCCGGCGAATATCGCTGGGACGGTGTCGGCGGCACCTTCTTCTTCATCGATCCCGCGGACGACATGTTTGTGATCTGCATGATGCAGTCGCCGGCGCAGCGCGGGACGATCCAGACCGAATTGAAGCGGCTGGTCTACGAGGCGATGGAGCGCTGATCACGCCCCGCGCACGATCTCGCGCACATGGCCGATCGTCTCCTCGATCATCGCAGCCGTCACGTCGAGATGCGTGCAGGCGCGGATACGGCCATCCATCATCGCAAGCGTCACGCCGCGCGAGCGCAAGGCACCGACCATCCTGTCGCCGGGGACGCCGGTGCCGTCGGGCTTGAAGAACACGAGATTGGTCTCGGGCTCCTGCACCTCGATGCCTGCGATCTGCGACAGCCCACGCGCCAGCGAGCGTGCATTGGCGTGGTCATCCGCAAGGCGATCGACGTGGTGGTCTAGCGCATAGATGCAGGCGGCCGCGCAGACGCCGGACTGCCGCATCGAGCCGCCGAGGCGCTGCTTCCACTGCCAGACCGCGTCGATGAAGTCGCGCGAGCCGGCCAGCACGCCGCCGATCGGTGCGCCGAGGCCCTTCGAGAAATCGATCCAGGCCGAATCCCAGCCTGCCGCCATGTCACGCGCTGAGATTCCGGCGGCGACGGTAGCGTTGAGCAGGCGCGCCCCGTCCATGTGGGTGGCAAGACCATTCTGCTTCGCGATCGCGACGATCTCGTCGAGCGCCGCTTTCTTCCAGATCGTGCCGCCGCCGATATTGGCCGTCTGCTCGACGCTGACCACCCTCTGCGTCGGCTGGTAGCGCGTGCGCGGATGCAGCGCCTTGCGGAGGGTGTCTGGGGTGAACTGTCCGTCGGGACCCTGGAGCTGCGTGATCTGGAAGCCGCCGAGCGCGGCATGTGCGCCGCCTTCGCGCGCGATGATATGTGCGGTTTCATGCGCGAGGATCTCATCGCCAGGACGGCAGTGCACCAGCGTCGCGGTGACGTTGCACATCGTGCCCGAGGGCATGAATACTGCAGCTTCCTTGCCGAGCAGGTCTGCGACGCGCTCGCAGAGCGCATTGGTGGTCGGGTCGTCGCCGACCTGCTCGTCGCCGACCTCCGCGCGCGCCATCGCCTCGCGCATCGCGGGCGTCGGCCGCGTCTGCGTGTCCGAGAGCAGGTTGATGCGCACCGGCGGCGCCTTGGGATCGACGGGGGGAGGAGTATAGAGCATGCGACGCCTCTTGGATTGGGACGGCCCTTGCCGGGTCTCTTAAGCAAAAAGGCCCCGGTTTTGCCGGGGCCTTTCGAACTTCGTTATCAGCGCGAATAGAATTCGACGACCAGATGCGGCTCCATCTGCACCGGGAACGGCACGTCGGAGAGGCCGGGGATGCGCGCGTATTTCGCGGTCATCTTGCCGTGGTCGACTTCGAGATAGTCGGGAACGTCACGCTCCGGGAGCTGGCTCGCTTCGAGAACGTGGGCCAGCTGCTTGGAAGCTTCCTTGACCTCGATCACGTCGCCGACCTTGAGCTGGTAGCTCGAGATGTTGACCTTGCGGCCGTTCACCTTGATGTGCCCGTGGTTGATGAACTGACGTGCTGCGAAGATCGTGGAGACGAACTTGGCGCGGTACACGACCGCGTCGAGACGGCGCTCCAGGAGGCCGATCAGGTTCTCACCGGTGTCGCCCTTCAGACGGCTCGCCTCGACATAGATGCCGTGGAACTGGCGCTCAGAGATGTTGGCGTAATAACCCTTGAGCTTCTGCTTGGCGCGGAGCTGCACGCCGAAGTCGGAGAGCTTGCCCTTGCGGCGCTGGCCGTGCTGGCCGGGGCCGTATTCCCTGCGGTTCACGGGGCTCTTCGGGCGGCCCCAGATGTTCTGGCCCATACGGCGATCGATCTTGTACTTCGCCTCACTGCGCTTAGTCATCGCGTCCTCTTGATAGAGTTAGGTTGGTTTGAGGAAACGCGCCCTCCTGTGTGACCGGGAAACCCGGCACCGACAGGCCCCATCCCCAAAGCTTCAAGGGACAAGGCCACGGGTCGCGAAACGCTTCGCGGGCCGAAACCGGCCCGCGAGCAGGCGGCTTTTAGGAGAAATCGGGCCGTCCTGTCAATCTTTTACGTTGCCACAGCGCGGATCGGCTTGGGTTCGGCGGCCTGGCGGCTGCCACGCAATTCGGCAGCGATTTCAGTGTTCAGGACCTGTTCCAGCCGGGTCAGGACCCGCGCGATCGGGGCGGCATCGGTAATCCGGTGATCCCAGCGAAGGACGACATTGATGGTCTGGTCCGGCTCGGCCACCCCATAGCTCAGGATGAACGGCCCTGGCGTGATGGCGTGGAGCTCGCCCCCGCCATAGGCCGCGACCGAGGTGACCGAATAGCTGCCAAAAAAGCTGGCGCGCTGGCGGCCGAAATTGAGCCCGATCAGCCAGGCCAGCCGGCGCAGCGGCAGCGGCAGGCGCATCGCCAGCATCATCTTGCGAACCATCGGCACGTCCTGGAGCGGGGCTTCCTTGGCATGCCGGATCAGGACGTCGATCTCGGCCAGCGGCAGATCGTCCGGGCCGGCAATCCGCTGCGCCACCACGCATTCCTCGCCGTCCACGAGGCGAGCGACCGCCACCATCGCCACGCTTTTGGGCAGCTCATAGAAGGTCGGCCACGGCCATTTGGCATAGAGCGTGCGCAGGATCGGTTCATCCCTGGCGACGAGCGCAAAGGCCTTGACGAAGATCGCGGCCCAGCCGGCCGGCACCTTTGCGCTCGCGCGCGCGTCGAGCACGGGGCGGATCTGGAGCGGCCGCGACAGCGAGACGAAGGGCACGCCCATCGAGGCGTGCATGAGGTCGAAGACCATGCGCCGCAGCAGCGAGATTTTCCTGGGTGTACCGCGCATCGTCCTCGGGTTTCCGCGGGCTCAAATCGGTGTGGCGAGTCGATGGTCCGCCCGCTGCCCTGATCTAGCATGAACCAGCCGGGGCGGAGCCAGCGGCTTCATGCACCATGCTCTTCTCAGCCTCAGAAGAAGACCCGCGAATTTCGGTAAAATCATGTCATTTCAATGCTTTAAATAGCTAATTTGATGTGACCTGCTACCGACCTTGAGAATCGCGCGAAGGACGACCTACCGCTTGATACCCTCGAACGCCGCCATGATGCCGCGCTGGAACAGCGACCAGTCGAAGCCGAGCGCAATGGCGCGGTAGCCGCGGTCGATCAGGCGGTTGGCCTGCTCGGCGGTGCGCGCCGCCCCGCCGATCGGCACGCCGCTTTTGAGAATACCGGCCTCGGCCCGGGCGATCAGCTCCAGCAGTTCCGGGTCCTCCATCTGGCCACGCTTGTTGATGGAGGTGGCGAGATCGCCAGGACCGATCACCGCAATGTCGATCCCGGGGGTCGCCATAATCTCGTCGATGCGATTAACCGCCTCGACATGCTCGATGGTGATCATGCAGAGCATCTCGTCGTCGGCTGAAGCCATGTAGTCGGGCATCGATTGGCCCCAGCGGAACGGAGCATGGAAGGGGCCCCAGAGACGATCGCCGCGCGGCGGATAGCGAACGCTGCGCACCGCTTTCTCAGCTTCCGCGCGACTCGTGATCATCGGGAAATTGATGCCGAAGGCGCCGATGTCCATAGGGGCCTTGGCAAGCCAGGGCTCGTTGGCGGCGATGCGCACCAGCGGCGTGCATGGCGTGCCGGTCGTGGCGGCGATCATCGCATGCGCTTCGGTCAACCCGATTGGCCCGTGCTCGAGATCGACGATGATCCAGTCGAGCGAGCGCGCCATGATCTGTACGGTCTGCACGCTCGGAATGGTCGCGATCGCTCCGAAGGCGGGTCGCCCTTCGCGCCAGAGCTGGCGGAGGTGGTTGAGCGGCGTTGATGTGGCTGACATGGCCAGAACCTGCGGGATAGAGCGGCGCAACCTAGCAGCGTGCCAGCGACGCGAAAAGTCAGGCCGGGACGCGCCCGCCGAAGAACGGCGTGAGCGAAGGGCCGAGGCCGTGCGGTCGGCGGGACGTGAAGATCATTTCCGCACCGGTCTGCACGATCTCCGCGGCGCGCGGACCGAGCAGGTCCGAGACGCGGCGCGCGATTGCGGGGGCCGGGTCGATCCAGTCGACCGGCCAGGGCGCAAGTTTCGTCAGCCGGTCGAGCAGCAGCGGATAATGCGTGCAGGCGAGCACAATCGTGTCGGTGCGTGAGGTCGCATCGTCGGGATCGCCGACAAAGCAGGGTTTCAGTTCAGCGAGGATATCGCCGTCGCTGATTGCATGGCCTCCGAGCGCAGCTTCCGCGAGCGAGGCGAGCTCGGGCGAACCGACCAGCGTCACCTCGCAGCCTTGCGCGAAATCACGGATCAAGGCGCGGGTGTATTCCCGTTTCACGGTGCCCTTGGTGCCGAGCACGGAGACGCGCCGGGTTTTCGATTGCGCGCAGGCCGGCTTGATCGCCGGCACCGTGCCGACGAAGGGTACGGAATAGGCCTCGCGCAAATGCGACAGCACGAGCGTGGAAGCGGTGTTGCAGGCGATCACGACGAGCTCGGGATCGTGCGTGCCGATCAGCTCGCCCATCAGCGGCACCACGCGAGCGATGATCTCATCTTCGCTGTGATGGCCGTACGGAAAGAAGGCGTCGTCGGCGACATAGACGTAATGCGCATCGGGGCGCGCCGCGACGACCTCGCGCAACACGGTGAGCCCGCCGAGGCCGGAATCGAACACCAATATGGTTGGGAAGTCTGCCACGCGGTTACCCTAGCCTTGCCATGGTTACCATTCGGTTTTTGGGGCGCTTTTGCGGCGGACGCGGGTGCGACCCAATTTTGAACGATTCAAATCGCCTCGATTGGGCTCGCCCGCTATCAGATCGCAGCCATGCTGCACCGCAGTTGGGGACATCCGCATTTATTCCGGGGAGCCGACATGATCAGAAACACCAATGCCGGCTGGGGCAGTATCTCCCGCTGGTTTCACTGGATCCTCGCGGTCGCGATCATCGGCATGATCGGCTTCGGCTGGTGGGTCAACCATGTCCCGGCGAGGCCCGACCGCTTCTTCTACCGCTCGATCCACGCCGACATCGGCTATGTGGTCCTGCTGCTCACCGTCATTCGCCTGGCCTGGCGCATAGGCAACCCGACACCGGCGCTGCCGGATGACAGCCGCCCCTGGCAGAAGTTCGCCGCGCGCATCAGTCACGCCGCGCTCTATCTCGTCGTCATCCTGGTCGCGATGCTCGGCTGGGCGCATTCCGGCGCGCATGCGCCCGTCTACTCCAGCTTCTTCGGCCTGTTTCACGTGCCGCAGTTCACCTCTCCCGACCGCGAGGCAGCGCGCGCCTATGAAGACCGCCACATCCTCTTTGCCTATGTGCTGCTGGCTCTGATCGTGGTTCACGTCGCCGCCTCCGCCTGGCACCACTACATCCGCCGCGACCGCGTCGCGGTGCGGATGCTGACGGAGGAAGCGAAGGCGGGGTAGGGGGCGCAAAGTCGCCCGGTCGGCCTTGTTCGTGCGCCTGCGCATCACCGGGACCTACGCCTCGTTCTCGTGGCGTATTTCGCCCGAGCTTTGCTCTTGGGGGCAGAGACGGCATGCTCATGCGCGACTCATGCAGGAATTCAAGATTTCGGTAAAACATAATATCTTTGCCTTTGGGGCTTGAGAGCGTTTCGTCCTGATCGGTGGTCTGACAGGTTCGCGCTTGCCTCAACCAACGGTCGAGTGCATGCTCAGGTCTCCGGAATGCTGAGGATCAGGGTCCCTCGAGGTGGGCTATGATATTTCCGCAAGATCCAGATATTGTGATCGAAAAGGACGTTCACGGCGTCATCAGGGAGCTTCGCCACTTGCAGGCACCCGCGAAGGGTGAGCCCGGTGAACCCGCCAAGCAGGCTGCGCTCGACTATCTGACGTGGGCATCTCAGCGTGAACGACCGTTGTTGCCGCTCAGTCGGGAAGATTTGGCCTATCTCAGCCATACGATCGGCGCTGACGAGACTTCACGATCCAGCGAGTCGCGATTCGCCTGGGCAGAACCGCGTGAGTTGCGCCGGAATGACCACCTCGAGACGACAATCGTCTGGGTCCGGCAAACAACTCCCGTGAAGAATTCTGACCTTGTCGTCGATATTCAAGGCAGCAGCATTCGTCTCGTCGTCAATGATGGCCCCGACGATCAACCACAAATCACGAGCGCGCGCCTGACGACACTCGGAAATGCCGAATTGTCGATCGACGTGGAGAGTGTCGAGAAGCTGATTGGCAAGTTGAAGCCGACATGGGCCGATGCGTTGGATCCGGATGTGGCTCTCAAGCTGTTCGGTTCCGCGCTGGGCCTCGATGGCTCGGCCGGCGCGGTCATCGATGCACGGCTCGTCGCTTATGAGCGGCATGGACGGAAAACCGCCGGGGGCGACGTCAGCTTGGGTCTTGCTGCCAGTGCCACGGTTTTCCTGCCCGTGGGCAGTGGTGACTCCATTGCGCATCGCGTGCTGGTCGACGTCGTGAGCGGCCAGGCCGTTCGTAAAGCGCCGATCGCCTCGGCGTGCCTCGGATCTGTTTTCTCGATCGATCCGGACAGCAAGGAGGGCAACTTCAAGGCCCGCCATGACAGCGGCGACAATCTGCTCGATCCGGAACGCGACTCCGTCACATTGCTGGATCTCAACTACGCGAGCGGCGGACGTCGCGCCCTCACCGGGCCGCGCGTTTCGGTGCTCGATCCATCTGCGCTCGGCAAGTACTACGACCCTCCGACTCAGAGACCTCCCTTCGAGTTTTCGGCCCGAACCAACAATTTTGCTGCAGTCAGCGCCTACTATCATTGCGACTCGATGATGCGGCTGGTCGAGGGGTTCGGCTTCAGTCTTCAAGACCATTTTGGGAAGGTGGCATTGCCTTTGACGGTCGAACATCGTGCCAAGATGCTGTCGGGCCCCGGAGCTCGTGACGGCCGCGGCATCAACGCCTATGTGACACCTTTCCGCGCTGACGCGCTGTTGCCGCAGTTGGACGTCAGGATGTTGTTTGGGCTTGCAGATTTTGCGGACACCTGGAAGAACCCACTGGGACTTGCCGCCGACGCGCGTTTCGTCTGGCACGAGTTCTGCCATGTTCTGATCCTGGCCGCGACCGACTCGACCGAATTCGACTTCGCACACAGTGCCGGCGATGCGCTCGGCGCGATCATGTCTGATCCGGCATCGAAGCTTGGAGCCCCCTGGCGCGGGGTGACGTTTCCCTTCGTCCAGTTGCCGCTGCGACGTCACGATCGCAAGGTTACCGACGGATGGGGGTGGAGCGGCACGCTCTATGAGAAACCCGATCCCACCTATCCGCCGCGGGACCCGGCCGGCTACAATTCCGAGCAGATCCTGTCCAGCACCTTGTTCGGCCTGTACCTTGCCGTCGGCGGTGACGCGGTGCGCCCCAACGCGGCTGATGAGCTGGAGCCGGATGTGGGCGCGCGCAAAGCGGCCGCGAACTACATCGCCTATCTCATCATACGTGCGATCGCTTCACTTGCTCCCGTCAGCACACAGCCGACCCGCGAGGCGAGTCAATTCGCCACCGCCTTGATGGATGCCGACGTCGGTACGTCCTACATCGATTACAACGGATCGCGTCGACTGGGCGGCATGCTGCACAAGGTCGTGCGATGGGCTTTCGAACAGCAAGGTCTGTACCAGGCGTCATTGACGGGGCGACACGACGGTCCGGGCAGTGCGCCGTCGATTGACATCTACATCGATAGCCCCCGCGGGGGAGGATATGAGTACCATTACGAGTGGCAGGCCGCCAAAGACGCTGTCTGGATCCGCTACGCGGCGGATGACGGGACGGACGATCAGGATCCGCCGCGCGCAGGGCAAACAAATTATGTTTACGTCAAGCTTCACAATCGCGGCGACCAGCCGGCGGCCGGGACTTCGGTGGTGGTTTTCACGGCGCTCGACGACGACGTCGCGACATGGGAGACCGCGGGCCAGTGGCAGCAGCTTGGAAACGAAATCACGGGAAGCGTGCCCGCTGGTGGCGAGGCGACGTTCGGGCCTTTCCCATGGACACCGCAGTCGGGCTCCCGAAATGGTCTGCTCGTCCGTTCGACGGCGGCAGGTGACCGCAGCAATATCGATCCCGGGTCCAATCTTGCATGCGCTGCCGGTCCGGTGAACTTGGCCGATCTTGTTCGGGCCGACAACAATCTCGGCTACCGCGAGTGGATAATCCAGTAGAAACTTCGGCCAGGCTCGCCGTTCTCGCCGCGATACGCGATCATGGTCCCGGAGCAGGAGGGAAACCAGGCAGCGTGTCGCTCGTTCCCGACGCGATCGAAGCGTTCCATTCGTCACGGGCTTTCCCGATCAGATCCTGGATGTCATCGCAATAATTGTCGATCAGGTCGATGCACGCGGAGGCAATATATTTGCCTGCAGCGCTGTCGCTCGCATAGTGCACGCCCGCTCGCTCGCGGTTGAGTGCAACCCGCGCGGCCAGCCAGTCGAGCTGATACTGATAATCGGGCGCTATCTTTGCAAGGAGCCCCGACAACAGCCAACTTTGCAGCGAATGGCCGCTTGGAAACGAGGCGTGCGCAGGCGGACCAAACGACGGCAAGAGGCCCGGGCAGACGTATGATGGCCTCGGGCGCAGGTATCGCTTCTTGTAATAGGCCGCCACGATCTGCCCGATCCGTACCGCGAGATTCATGACCACCAGGGTCAGGAGATGCTGATGTCCGTTGACGGCCATCAGGCTCACCCAGTAACCGGGCGCGTTATCATGCTGCGCCACGATCTCGCCCATGTAGCGTTCGCGGTCGGTCTGCATGAGCAGCTGAAGCTGGGTAATTTCCGCCTTGACGAAGGCTTCGAAAGTCGTCGCGTTCGACGGCTGCCAACCGAGGAGGTCCGCGGGCAGGGCGATAGACTTCCAGTTGGTCGCATCGACGAACTCGGTCAGGTAGAGCAACGACAGGACATCCGGGTCCCACGGTCCAACTCTGTTCTGCCAGGCTTCTTTGGGCAGCAAATCTTCCGGAAAGCTCGGATCGACGTTAGGCCCAAGGTCGAATTGCAGGGTCAGGGGTCGGAAGCCGAGTTCGGGCGGCGTGGCGCCGAACGCCATGCCCATCCCCATACCCATGCCCATGCCCATACCCATTCCCATACCCATGCCCATTCCCATTCCCATACCCATTCCCATGTCGTCCTCCTCCAGGGTTGTTCTGCCGAATACGTTGACCGTCGCTGGGAAGCGATCAAGCACCAGGACGCGCTTCGTCAGGCGCGCTAGCGGGGCAATCCGGCCTTGATGAATCGCTCGGCCATCAGTGCGCGCCGCTCCGGCTGCTTGATCGGGTACCAACTAATAAACTTCTCCACCGAAAACGCTGGGTCGATGTTGAGGAGCCTGGCGCCGACCTCACGTGCCTGATCGAGCGACCCCGCTGCGACAAGACTCGCCACAAGAAGTCGCAAATTTGCGACAAATTGCGGGGCTGCCGCCATGACCTTCGTGCCCCAGTGCACGGCCTCGTCAAAAGTCTCATTGGTGTAATGCGCGTTGGTGAGCGCCGATTGATAGAAATAGGCATACGGGTCCAGCGGCGACAGCGATATTCCGTAGGAAGCGCGTGCGACCGCACGCGGTCCATCGCCAAGATAGCAATATGTCGAGGCGCTCAGCGACCAGGCGATCGCCGAATTGGGCGTTCCGCCGATGGCGCGATCGAAGGCATCGAGAGCGCGATCGTAGGAGCCGAACAGAAAGGAATGGACGTGCCCGAATATCGCGAGTGCCAATGGGTCCGACGGTTCGAACTCGAGCGCGCGTGACGCGAGGCGCAAGGCCTCGCGGGAATCGGCTTTGAAATCCGTGGTATGCCCTTCGCCAATGTGCAGGATGTACCACTTGGCCATCAGGGCGTAGGCGGTCGCATATTCCGGATCATGCTCCAGGGCCTTCTCGAACAGCATTCGTGCCGCAAGCATTTCGTCGTGACCGAGACGATACAAACGATACATGCCCTGGAGAACAAGGTCGTAGGCGTTCATACTCTGCGGTGCCTTGCGCTCGGCACGCTTAAGCTCCGAGATATGAATGTGCGGAAGCAGAGCGTAGGCGATGCCCGTCGCAATCGTCTCCTGCACGTCGAACAACTGGGTGATCGACGACTCATATTGGTTTGTCCACAGTACGGAGCGCGTGTCGACATCGATGAGCTGGGCTCGCATTCGCAGCAACTCGCCGTGCCTTCTGAGCGTGCCCGTGACGAGATACCTCACGCCCAGTCGGCTGCAGATGGCGGCCGGATCGGCGGTCGGATCCGTAAAGCCGAGCGTGGACGTGCTCGAGACGACGAACAGCTCGCGAATTCCCGCCAGCGAGGCAACGATGTCATGGGTGATGCCCTGTGCGAGATAAGCATCCTCTGCATCAAGACCGAGCATGTGCAACGGCAGGACCGCTACTGACGGCTTGTGCCCATGGGAAATCGAGACTGTCGGAGCCCGCAATTCTCGATGCGCGATCTTGAACGCGCGGATGCGCCGCTCGATGTTCTTGAGAGTCAGGAATCCGAGATCCGCGGCCTGGTATTCCAGCTGCTCCTTGACCTGATCATGGATGGTCCCCGAAATGACAACGCCGCCGGGGGCGGCGAATTCTTGGAGGCGGGCCGCGATGTTGACCCCGTCGCCGTAAATGTCATCGCTTTCGGCGATGATATCCCCGAAATTTGCGGACATGCGCAACTGCAGATCTTCGGTGGGGTCAAGTGACGTTGCGGCCAGATCGCGTTGCGTGTCGAGCGCAAAGCCGACCGCGTTGACCGGACTTCCAAATTCAAGAAGCAAGCCGTCACCGGTGCTCTTGATGACCTCCCCACCATGCTCTGCAACGCGAGGCTCGATGACGTCGGCTCGCATCGACATCCATCGTCGATGGGTACCGGCCTCGTCCCTTCCCATGAGGCGGGAATAGCCGACAACGTCGATGAAGACCGTGGCAGCGATACGTCTCTTTGGCCGGCCCTTGTCCGAGCCGTCTTCATTGAACGTGTTGTCGACTCTGATCATCACAGGCGCAACAACTTTCATACAGGCCCCGATCGCGTAGCGAGGCTCAAGGACTGTAGCAAAAAGCGGTTGGAAGGGAAATGCTGTGGGCATGCACGGCTCGGTTGACCTGTGCCGGCCGTGCCGCTCGTTCAATCGCTTGCCCGCGGAGGGAGCGCAGGAGGCATCATGACACTACCCATGTCATTGGCATCTTGATCGGCGCCGGCAGCGTCGTGCCACAATCGTATATTCGGGCCAGACAATAGACGAACCGGTTCAAATCGGGACCGGTGCCGTCAGGTGCGAATCGTAGGGTGCGGCGGCCTTGCCGCCGCTCACCTGAGTCACGCGATCCGGTTCGTGGTCGTCGCTCGCTCCGCCTTGAGCTGTTCCTGCAAGCGCGAGATGTTTTCGAGCAGGCGCTGGCTGGCGAGGACCAGGAAGTAATAGCCGAATTGCGGGTCCTGGAAGTAGATCTCGAGCAGTCGTTCATAAGTGATGGTCAGCACCTGGCCGTCCTCGATGCACTCCACCGTTCCGGTGCGCTGGTTGTTCGGCGTCAGGAAGCCGAGCTCACCCATGAGGCGGCCAGGCGGGATCTCGATGTTGATCTCCTTGACCAGAAACTTTCCAGTCACTGTCAGGAACATCTCGTTGGCGGGGTCGTGGATCTTGAAGAGGGTGTCGCCATGGCGGTATTTGCGCTCGGTCATGAAAGGCTTCAGCCATTCCATCGACATGTCGCCCTGCGTCGCGTGGCGCGCCTTCTTCACGAGCTTGAGCATCTGGCGGAGGCGAACGCCGTTGATCGGGACCAAGAGAAGATACAGCAGAAAGGTCGAGGTATTGCCCGACAGCAAGCCGTAGATAGCGAACAACGCGCAGCCGATCATGTTGGCGACCCGCAGCGGCACCATGGTCTGCATCAGAAGCGTCGCGACGAAGAAGACCGCGCCGACGACGGCGAACAGATTGGCCAACGTGATGTTGGCCAGGAAGATTTCCAGCAGGCGGTTGAACAGGGCGTCGTAGGTGATGTTATTGGGATCGAGGCCCATTTGCATCAGGATCTTCGCGACCCTGAGATTGTCCGCGGCCGTATCGAGAATGCGGTTCAAAATCGACGAGATATCTGCGCTGGACGCCATCATATTTCCTCACGCCTCAAGCCGACGGTGCTTTTAGGATACGGACAATCGAAATCGATCGTTTGAGTAAGGTGACCGGCGGATTCGATGCAAGCGGCCAATTCTAGCCCGCGCGCCGGTTTCGGCAATCGTCCCCTCGTCGGACCCGAAAAGTCGGTCTGACGGGGAGGGGAGGAACGGACCCCATTCGAGGCCGTTAGCACCGAAAGCAATGTCCGGTGAGCCGTCATGTCCGATTCTTGCGACTATTTTCGTGAGCACGCGATTGCGGCCACCCGCAAGGCGCGTGCCTTGCCGGCGGGACCGGCAAAGCGCAAGCAGCGAACCGTCGCGCGCGTCTATCATCTCCTGTCCAGGGAGGCGGCGTTCGCGCCCAATATCCATCATCTGGATGAGTTTCGCGCGGCGCGGCGCCTGGAGCGGCAGATCACGGGGACCGGTTGACCGCCGGGAAGCTCGTGATGCCCGACCGACGCGCAGATTCGCGCACGTGACCACCATCTCTGGGAAGAAGCCGGGCGGCCGGAGGGCCGCGCCGGCCAGTTCTGGCATCGCACTGAGCGCGCGAGGCCGACGATGGTCCGGAGGAAATGACCGGACCGAGGCCTGCCAACTTGCCTGCGCGGCCGTCTTACAACTGGAGTAGTCGTCAGCGCCGTGTGCTGCAATTCTGTGCAGCGGTTGGATGACGGCCTGGCGAATGCGACAGCAAATTTTGCAGTCTGGAAATCCCCGTCCCGACCATTATGCTCGTTGCGCGGCTGGCTGCTGCATCGCCGCACCGCGAGGGGGATGGCATGCGCACAACATCGGTCGGCGTCGTTCGCATTGCCACCAAAGGGCCGGGCGACGTTGCAGGCCTTTTGGAAATGATCGGGCAGGGCGAGATCGATCCGAAGGCGATCCTCGCGATCCTGGGCAAGACCGAGGGCAATGGCGGCGTCAACGACTTTACGCGCGAATATGCCGTGGCGGCGCTCTGCACAGCGCTGGCGCCGCATGTTGGGCTGGAGTCTCATCAGGTCGAGCAGCGCATCGCCTTCGTGATGTCCGGCGGCACCGAAGGCGTGCTGAGCCCGCACATCACCGTCTTCACGCGCCAAAGCATCGCGCCGAGGCCGGCTGCTCTTGCCGGAAAGCGGCTCAGCATCGGCATGGCACAGACCCGTGATTTCCTCCCCGAGGAGCTCGGCCGCAACCCGCAGATCGGGGAAACGGCCAAAGCGGTGGTGTCAGCCATGGCGGATGCGGGTATCACGGAGCCGAGAGACGTGCATTTCGTCCAGATCAAATGCCCGCTGCTGACCAGCGAGCGCGTCGAGGCGGCCTCCGCGCGCGGCAGCACAACCGTGACGACAAGTGCCTACAGCTCGATGGCTTATTCGCGCGGCGCCTCCGCGCTTGGCGTCGCGGTGGCGCTGGGCGAGATCGAGGACGGGATCCGCGACGAGGACGTGCTACGGCGGTTCGAGCTGTTTTCGTCGGTGGCCTCGACCTCGGCGGGGATCGAATTGATGCACAACGTCGTCATCGTGCTCGGCAACTCCGCGTCTTCGGCAAGCCCGTTCGAGATCGGCCATGCCGTCATGCGTGACGCCATCGATGCCGCTGCCGTGATCGAGGCGCTCGTAAGCGTGGGGCTAAAGGCGGGATCGACGACGGATACGGGCCGCGAGCTCGTCAATATCTTCGCCAAGGCGGAGGCCTCGCCGAACGGCAGCGTCCGCGGCTTTCGCCACACGATGCTGGAAGATACCGACATCAGCGCGACACGGCATGCCCGCGCCGCAGTTGGCGGCCTGATCGGCGGTCTTGCAGGAAGCGGCGCCGTCTACGTCTCCGGCGGGGCCGAGCATCAGGGGCCTCCGGGCGGCGGCCCTGTTGCCGCCATCGTGCGGGTCGCTGACGATTCCGATTGAGCGGGGCGGAGCGAGTATCCCCGTGCTGGTCGGTGTTCGGCCGGACGGCGGCCAAGGTAGCTCGTTCACTTCGCGGCGCTGTTCACGCTGCGAAGGTGGATCGACACGGCAGCCGAATTGAGCGTCGGACCGGAGCCACTCACGAGGTCGCTGCGCAGTGATGGCGAAGCCGCGTGAAGCGCGAAGATGATGGCAATCTGGGTCCGGTTCTGAAGGCGGTATTTGCGCATGATGTTGCCGATATGCGCGCGAACCGTATTTTCGGAGATCTTGAGCTCGTAGGCGATGTTCTTGTTCTGCATGCCGCGAGCAATCAGCATCATGAGCTCGCGCTCACGCGGTGTAGGTGTGATCGGTACGCTTGTATTCATGACCAATTCCTCCCTGGCATGAAGGTTGATGTGACCATCCCGGCATTTTTCTCACTCCACCTTGAGCGCTTCGATCGGACTGAGCTTGGAAGCCATGTGGGCGGGATAGAACCCGAAGATCACACCGGTCACGGCTGAAAATCCAACGGCGAGGCCGATCGACTGCATGTCGATCGCAGTGACCCAGCCGGCTATTCGCGCCACCGTCATCGACAGCGTGACGCCGCCGACGACGCCGATGGCGCCGCCAAGAAGACAAAGAACGAGGGCTTCACAAAGAAATTGCAAACGAATATCGCGCATCCGGCCGCCGAGCGCGCGGCGAATTCCGATCTCGCGGGTGCGTTCGGTGACGGAAACGATCATGACGTTCATGATACTGATGCCGCCGACGAGGAGCGAGACCGAGGCGATCGCGAACAGCAGCAGCGCCACGGTGCGGATGGCACCTTGTTGCGCCTCCATTGCGGCCGCGGGATCCTGCACCTTGAAATCGTCGGCCTGGCCTGCGGGAATCCTGTGCCGTTGCCGCAGCAGGCCTTCGATCTCGCTGGTCGCGCCCGCCATCTGGGTATCGGAGGCGACCTTGACGAGGATATAGGCGATGGCGTCCCGGTTGATACCGCTCGCACTGCCGAGAAAGCGCAGCTTGGCGGTGGTCAATGGCACGAAGGCGACATCGTCCTGCGACGGCCCCTTGGGATCGAGCACGCCGATGACTTCGAGCGGGACCTGCATGATTCGGACTTGAGCGCCGATCGGATCGTCGCCCGGCGCGAACAGCTCTTTGGCGGCGGCACTGCCGAGAATGACGACCTTCGCGGCGTTCGCTTCCTCGGCCGCGGAGAAGTATCGACCGGATGACAATTGCCAGTCGCGCACCATGAAGTGCGAAGTGGTGGTGCCGTTGATCGTGGTGTTCCAGTTCTTGGCTTCCCGGATGACCTGCGCGGTGCCTGCAACCGAACCGGCCGCGGTCTGGATCTCCGGAATCTGATCGAGGATCGCCTGCACGTCGCCTTCGGTCATCGTCAGCTTGGTGCCGGCCTTCATGCGAACGGCGCCCTGTTGAATAGCGCCCGGCATGATCATCAGCACGTTGGAGCCGATCGAACGGATCTGCTCCTCGACGCGAAGCTGCGCGCCCTTGCCGATGGCGAAGACGGTGACGATCGAGGCCACGCCGATCACGATACCAAGAATGGTAAGGATGCTGCGCAGCGGGTTCAGGCGCAGCGCGTGAAGGGCGGTCTGAAGGGCCTGATATGCTGTCATGATGCCCAGACCTTGCTCGGCACTGGATCACGCACCTCATCCGCGACAACCTCGCCGTCATGCAGGCGAATGGTTCGTTCGCAGCGCGCGGCCACGCTGGAGTCGTGGGTGATCATCACGATGGTCTGGCCGCCGTCGTGGAGTGCGTCGAACAGCGCCAGAATCTCGGCGCCGGTCCGGCTGTCCAGCGCGCCGGTCGGTTCGTCCGCGAGTACGATCGCCGGTGAGGCGACGAGCGCCCGCGCGATCGCTACGCGCTGCTGCTCACCGCCGGACAGTTGCCGCGGAAAATGCCGCGCTCGGTGCAGCATGCCGACCGCCTCGAGGCACTCTTCGGCGCGCAGCATCCGCTGCTTGTGGCGGATGCCGCCATAGACGAGCGGCAGCGCTACGTTCTCAACCGCGTTGTGTCGCGCGAGCAGATTGTAGGATTGGAACACGAAGCCGATGGAGTGCGCGCGCAGCTCGGACCTGCGGTCATCAGGCAGATCGGCGACGTCGCCGCCCTCCAGGAGGATCGCGCCCTCGCTCGGACGATCGAGCAATCCGATCATGTTCATCAGGGTCGATTTGCCGGACCCCGACGGGCCCATGATGGCAAGACTTTCGCCGCGCCTTATGTCGAAGCTGACGTCGCGCACCGCGGTCACCGCGATGCCGTCGGTGCGGTAGGTGCGGCAGACCGATCTGAGGCTTACGAGTGCGGGGTGAGCGGTCATGATCCGAACCTTATTCCAAGCAGTTCCATCCCCGCGGGCCGGATCGCCTGACCGACCGCGACCTGGCTGCCTTCCGTCAGGTCGCCACTCTTGAGCGCGACCTGCTCGGCACCGTCGGTGCCGACCGTGACCGAGATGCGCTTGAGCGAGCCCGATGGCGTGCGCAACCATACGCCGTCCCGGCTTTGGGAAGTGGATGGCTGCGTGCCGCCCGGCTGGAACCGCAGCGCGGCGACCGGTATCTTCAGGACGTCGTCCTGGCGGTCGACCACGATCTTGACGAGCGCGGTCATGCCGGGAAGCAGCGCGCCGTCGAGGTTGGAGGTCGACAGCACGACGGTATAGGTGACCACGTGCTGCTGCGTCTGCGGCGCCTTGCGGACCTGCCGCACGATCGCTTCGAAGCGCCGGTCGGGATAGGAATCGACCGTGAAGTGCGCCCGTTGGCCGGCGGCGATGCGTCCGATATCCGCCTCATCGACCTGGGCGTGGATCTCCATGTCCTCGAGCCGGTGCGCGACCAGAAAGGCGGTTCGCGCCTCGAGGCCGACCGCGAGCGTCTGGCCCTCGTTGATGAACCGGCCGACGACCACGCCGTCGATCGGAGAGCGGATGATGGTGCGGTCGAGATCGGCCTCGGCAGCGCGGAGGATGGCCTCCTTCTCCGGCACCGCCGTCCTCGCCTGCTGGAGCTCGGCCTCGATCCGGCGCACGTCGGCGGTAGCGCCTTCGACGGCGTAGGCGTTCAGCGTCACGAGGACCTCCGCCTCGCGCTCCTGTGCGAGGCGCGCGGTGAAATCGGTCTGCGCATCCTCGACCGTCGTGGTCGCCACCACGTTCTGCGACTGCAACGCCAATTTGCGCTGGAGTGTCCGCTGTGCTGAGGCCTTGACGGCCTGCGCGCTGTCGAGCTTGGCCGCCAGGACCGCCCTCGTGCCCTTGGCGTTCTCCAGGTCGATCTTGCCGCGGTCGAGCTTGGCCTGCTCCAGCTCGATATTGGCGCGCGCCATCTCGATCGCCGCCTTGGCCTCGTCGACCTTGGCCGCAAAGCTCCGCGGGTCGATCTGTGCCAGCGGCTGATCCTTCCGCACATTGTCGTTGAAGTCGACGTAGACCTTTGAGATCTGCCCCGACAGTTGCGAGCCCACCTCGATCGTCTTCACCGGTTGAAGCGCGCCGGTCACGGTGATCGTCTGCTCGATGCTGCCGCGCTGGATCGAGGCGTAGCGGAACATCGGCGCGTCGGAGCCGAAGGTCGGGGTTTCGCGTATGGTGGGCAGGATGGACCGCGTCGTTGAGTGATAGGCGCGTCCGGCTTCGTTTGCGATCCAGCCGGCGGAAGAGCGCAGGTCGGCGGGATCGATGGCAAAAGCCGCCGCAAATGCGGAGGCGCCACCCAACACAGCGAGGATTGGCACAAAACGCATATTGAAACCCCGGCCTCATTAAAAAGAAGACCGTCAGGCACAATTCGCACCCTCACGCACAGGTAGCAATTCCCGCGCTCTCGCTTGACGGTCCAGCAATATGTCGTCGGTTCTAGGTCCCTGGACGTGTGTGCTCCATGAAACAAACGTCAAGTTGTGAGGCGCCGATCCGCCACTTTTGAGATGATGGATATACTTCGGGATTCGACACGACCTTGGAATCGATCTTTTTCAATCACTAATTGCAAGATGTGCTATAGTGCGGTTGGGGCTTGCGCCGGTAGGGCGCACTGATTTCTGCTCGTGTACGAGAACCCACCATGGGTACATGTGCGACACGGCAGCGGCTTCAGCACATTCGTCGCACGGAAGCTCGGCCTTCCGCATCAGCAGCGCTGCGTCGTGTCAGCGACGATGCTGTGATCTCACGTAAAATCGAAAACAATAATCGCCGTCGAATGCGACGCACGTTTCGGCGCCTGCAGATGCGGCGCGTTGTCATCGATCTGTCGCATCGAAGGGAAGGAGCGCAGGAAGTGTGAACTGGCCCACAGCAATGTCACGCCGCTGCACTAGGATGATTTGCTGATTGCCTGCGAGGGAACCCGGCGCTGATCGGTTCTCACGACAAAAGTTATTGGACGAGGAGACTTTGAGTCATGGCAACGAGTCCTGCAACGATTTATGTGATCGACGACGATGAGCAAATAAGGATCTTGCTTGGAGATCTCTGCCATGATGCCGGACTTGATGTGAAGCTGTTCGGCTCGACCGACGAATTCCTGGCGGAGCAGCTCTCCGATGGTCCGTCGTGCCTGGTGCTCGACGTTCGCTTTCCCGGCACCTCGCCGACCGGGCTCGATCTGCAGCGAACGCTGGCCGACTCCGGAGTCCTGGTTCCGATCGTATTCATCAGCGGCCATCCTGATGTCCGAGTCTCTGTGGAAGCGATGAAGCGCGGCGCGGTGGAATTCCTGCCCAAACCGTTTCGTGAGCAGGAGTTTCTCGACGCGGTGCGGCTCGGCGTCGAGCGCGATCGCAGGCGGCTGGAGCACGACCTCGTCGTGCGCGAGGCCCGACGGCGCTTCGAGGAGCTGACGGTGCGCGAGCGCGACATATTGCTGCTGATGGCGGAGGGGCTGGTCGCCAAGCAGATCGCGGGCAGGCTGAATGTCAGCGAGGTGACGGTGAAGGTGCACCGCGCGCGCATGATGCGGAAGCTGCAGCTGCGCTCACCCATCGAGGTGGTGAGGCTCGTCGACAGCATCAGGCCGAACGTTGCGACGGCACGCCGAGGCGCCGTCGTATTGAATGGAGTGGAAGTCGCACGCGTCGCATCTAGTCCGTCCGGACTAGCATGAACCTCAGTCTATCAAGCCCCGCATCGACGGTTCACAGTATCCCGCATGATGTCGCAGAGTTTTGCATACGACATCGCTCACCGCTAACCTTGGCACGAAAGGGATACTCCATGCGCAAGTTGATTCTTGCCTCCGCCGCACTGCTCGCCCTCACCGCCGGCGCCCGCGCCGACAATACCGCGATCACCGCGCAGGTCGGTCTCGTGAACGGCTCCTCTGTGGACCAGCAGGGTCACGTGAACGACAGCTCGACGACCGTTCAGATCGGCATCCTGAATGGTGCGAGCACCATGCAGGGCACGGCCACGCCGGGTGGGTCGCTCAACAACTCCAGCGGCGTGCTCCAGATCGGCGCCGCCAACGCAGCCGTCACCGGACAAGTTGCCACCCACAATAACACCAGCGGCATCTTCCAGTTCTCCGGCGGTCACAACTTCGCCGCCGTTGGGCAGCTCTCTGGCGGCGTCAACCTCAGCACCATCGTGCAGCACTAAGCCAGCCCCGTACCTCCCTGGGCGCGCCACAGCGCGGGCGCGCCCAGGTCTTGCTCGAAGTTATTGCGATCAGCTCGTTGATGAAACAGCGGATCGATCAGTTGATACTGACGGAGGAGTCACATGCGGATCAACTATCTAGTCGCGACGGTCGTCATGCTCGGTGCGTTGACCTCTGTCGAAGCCAAAGCCGACAACACGGCCAGCGTGTTGCAGTTCGGAACGACGAATGTCTCGTCGACAACGCAGACCGGCCCGGTGAACAATACCGCGACCACGCTGCAATTCGGTGCGAACAACCAGGCGACGAGCGTACAGCTGGGATCACTGACCTCGGTCAATTCGGCGACGATTGGACAGGGCGGCACGACGCCCACCGCGACCAACAATGCCGCAGTCGGTCAGTTCGGCGGCTCCAACACGAGCCTGATCGGTCAGATCGGCTTGAACAACACGGCCGTCGTAGGCCAACTCGGAATCCTGAACGGCTCCACCGTCCTGCAGGCAGCTCCGTGATGAGAGGTCGTGCCGAGATCTCGGCCACAAATGTGGAGGCATGTGATGAACAAGCATCTTCTGGTCGCTGCGATGGCAGCTCTCGTCTCCTGTTGCGCAGTGAACGGCCCGGCACGGGCGCAAAGCGCCGATATCAAGACGATCGTCTCGGTCAACGGGCCGCCTGTCGTCTTGAACCAGAGCAGCCAGACCAACTTGGCCGGCATATTCATGGTTGGTGGCACGACTAGCGCGACCGTCACTCAGAACGGAACCAACAACGCTACGGGCATCCTGCAATTTGGCGGAACGAACTCCGCGTCGGTCGGTCAGACCGGTGCGAACAACCTGGCCTTCGTCGGACAGTCGGGTCAGTCTGCCAGCAGCGCGATCTCGCAACTGGGCAACATGAATTCTGGTGTCGTTGCCCAGTTCGGTGGAATCAACACCTCGAACGTCACCCAAACCAGTCCGTGAGATCCGAGCCTCGTTCGGACGTGTCGGGAGAAAGATTTCATGAGATGGCGAAGTCACATTTGGGCGGCGACCGCGGTCGCCGCCACAGTCGCGGCGAGTAGCGCAGCGTCCGCCGGCACGATCAAGGCCGGTGTGTCCAACGACAAGATCAGCATCGAGACGGTCTTCGGGTTCGGCAATGATCAGACGCCGGTGGTGGTCGAGGAAAACAGCAGCAAGCTCAACTTCGTGCGGGTGATCGAACTGGGCGGTGCGAGTCAGGTCGGTGCAACGATTGTCCAAACCGGTGCGACCAACTATGCTAACGTCATGCAGGCCGGCGGAACGACGAGCGCCGCGATCGGTCAATTCGGCGCGAGCAACACGGCGAACGTCATGCAGATGGGCAATGTTACCAATACGCTGCTCGTGCAGGTTGGGGACATGAACACCGGCGCCGTCAGTCAGGTCGGTCGCTTCAATTGGGCCGCCATCTTCCAATTCGGGCGGTGATCGCAAGAGGCACGCGCATGAAGCTCGTTCTGTTTGCAGCAGGAGTGGTGATGATGGTGTCGGGCGGAACGGGGCCGGCGTCGGCAGGCAACGACGGGGACGGTCATACGACGATCGTGGACGACGCCAACGGCCGGACGGTGATCACCCAAAGCGGAGATCCCGCGCAGGCCGAAGTGCGGGTCGAGAAAGAGCCCGGGCGCACGACTGTCTATCGCAAGAGCGGCGGAAACACCACGGTCGTGACCCAGAGCACGAATCCGGCGGACCTTCCGCCCAATCTGCGTGAATGGTTGCGAAGTCTCTCCGGGCAATGAAGATCGAGGCGTCGCTTTAGAGCATGATGGCAAATGGCTTGCCGACATTCTCCTCGGTGACATGGGCGAAGCGCCGCTGGCCTCGGGCGTTGAAGCGGACGTTCACGATCGGGTCGTGAGTCCTGGAATCGTAGCCCAGTGCGGCGTCGCCGAGGGCGTCACCTTCGATGCTCATGCGTCCTCTCTTCCGGCAGACGGTGCCTGCCACCAAATCTCAGTCACGACCCCAGTCCCTTGGTCCCCCTGTCGGTTGAGGGGGTTCAATCGCCAAATCACCCCTAGCCCCGAGGCGCAGGCCGCCATTCCATTGATGCCGACCGCCCAACAAAACCGGTCAGATGCATCTCTCTAGGGGCCAGCGGATCGAACAACTGGCGGTGGCGCTGGCCGTTCGGAGGGCATGGACGGCGGCCAAATCATCGATCATTCTGTCAGCTCTTGATCCGCGCGGGCGGATCGAGCCCCGCCTGAAAGCAAACTCAAACAAGGCAGGCGGGCACCAGACATGAGGGAGGACGGACGGAATGGCGGGCATTCACGCGCTCGATCGGATCATCGGCGAGGACTATCCGGAATTGGCCACGGACGAGCAGGTCCGTGCCCTCGAGCGGGTGCCTTACGCGGAACGCATCGCGGCCGAAAGCACCTATGATGCGATCAGGCTCGGGGCGGCCCGGAATCCCGATGCGCCGGCGATCCAGTTCCTGTCCAATGCCGATCCCGCCGATACGCCGCTGGTCATCTCGCACCGGGATTTCGTCGCGCGCGTCACGCAAGCCGCCAACATGTTTCACGCGCTGGGCGCGGGCAAAGACGATGTCATCAGCTTCATGCTGCCGCTCCTGCCTGACGCTTTCGTGACGCTGTTCGGCGCGGAGGCCACCGGGATTGCCAATCCCGTCAATCCGCTGCTGGAGCCGCATCAGATCGCGGAGATCCTGGAGGCCGCCAACACCACGATCCTGGTCGCGCTCGGACCGATGCCCGGCACCGACATCTGGCACAAGGTCGAGCAGATCCGCCCGTCCTTGAAGCGCCTCAAGGCGATCGTGCAGGTCGGCGGCGGCGGCGATCCCGCGAACGGCATCTTCGCCTTCAACGATCTTATCAAGCAGCAGCCAGCGGACCGGCTCGTCAGCGGCCGCGAGATTTCCGGCAGCGACATCGCCGCCTATTTCCATACCGGCGGCACCACCGGCACGCCAAAGCTCGTGCGCCACACCCACACTAACCAGGTTTATCAGGCCTGGGGGCTCAACCTGCTCCTGAAGTCGAAGCCGGGTGGCAATCTGCTGTTCGGCATGCCGCTGTTTCACGTCGGGGGATCGCTGACGCAGGTGCTGACGACGCTTGCGGGCGGCGGCTGCCTCGTGGTGCTATCGCCGTCCGGCTGGCGCAATCCCAATGCGGTGCAGAACATCTGGCAACTCGTCGAACGCTTCAAGCCGGAGGCGCTGTCGAGCGTGCCGACCGTGCTTGCGGCGACGCTCGGCGTGCCGCCTGATGGTGCCGACATTTCGAGCCTGAAATTTACCGCCGGCGGCGGCTCGGCGATTCCGGTCGCGGTCGGCTCCGCGATCCAGGACAAGCTGAAGCTCCCGGTGGTCGAGGTCTACGGCATGACCGAGACCTCGAGCGTGCATACCATGGCCTATCCGGACCGCCCCATCCGCCTCGGCTCGGTCGGCCTGCCGATGCCTTACGCTCGCGTGCGCATCGTCAAGCTCGACGCCGAGGGACGGCTCGAGCGCGACTGCGTCGTGGACGAGATCGGTGCGGTGATCATGGCCGGGCCCGGCGTGTTCGGCGGCTATCTCAATGATGCCCACAACATTGGCGCGTTCGTCGACGAGGTCTGGGTCAATTCCGGCGATCTCGGCCGGCTTGATGCGGACGGACATCTCTGGATTACCGGCCGCGCCAAGGACCTCGTGATCCGCGGCGGCCACAACATCGATCCCGCGCCGATCGAGGAGATCATGTTCCAGCATCCGGCCGTCGGCTTTGCCGCCGTGGTCGGCCAGCCCGACGCCTATGCCGGCGAGCTCCCCGTCGGTTACGTGCAGTTGAAGCCCGGTGTCAAGGTCGAGCCGGGCGAGCTGGAGAGCTGGGTACGCGAGCGCACGCCCGAGCGCGCCGCCGTGCCCGTGCAGATCATTGCGATCGATCCGATGCCCGTCACCGGCGTCGGCAAGGTGTTCAAGCCGCAACTGCGCTGGGACGCGGCCCAGCGCGTGTTTGCCAAGGTGCTCACCCCGCTCACGGAGACGGGCATCGATTGCAGGGTGAAGGTCGGCGCGCATGGCAGCCACGGCTCGATTGCGACGGTGACGATTGCGAATGTGCCGGAAGCCAGGCGCGAAGAGGTTGCAGGCGAGGTCCACAAGCTGCTTGACCCGTTCGTGATACGGCATGAGGTGGTGCACGCGTAGGCTTCATCTCGCCAGGAAGGCCGCCTCAATGAGCTGAGGTCCCGGGGGCTTACGAGCTCCACAATAGACGCGACTATCCGAACCTTGGGAAGAGATCGGGCGACGAAACCTTTGTCGGGCAATGGTGTCCTGGCACCCCGCCTTGCGGGCAACGGTTTCTTTCAGGGATCAACGGATGTCGCCGCTGAAATACCATCGCGATCTGACGCACTGGACCGAATTCGTGCGTCTTGCGCAGGGGCGCGTTTATGGAAAGTGGATGCGACTCGCGCTCCTTGCGGCCGGCGCCTTGCCGATGCTGCTTGGCATCGCCGCCTCGGCGCTGTGGCCGGGATCGGTCGACACGACCTCCGTGCTGTTCGGCATCCTGAGCACACTCGTGGTCATCGGCATGCTGTCGCGGCTGGGACTTCGCCACCACGTCAAGGACGCCGGCTGGGTTCTCGGCAATCGCGAGATCACCGTAACCGAGCAGGGCTTCGTCGACGCCGGCAACGGCACCGTGCTCAGCGTGGACTGGCCGGCGATCGAAGGCGTGAGCGTCGCCAGAAACATCATCGTTCTCTGGATGGACCGCGCCGCGGGGGTCTTCATCCCCCGCATCGCCTTCCACTCCGACGACGAAGAGCGCAGCTTCGTCGAGTTTGCCGGCAAGCGGGCCGGAGCTGCGTGACGGGCTGGAGCGGTTTAGCCCGCGGGCATCGTCTTCTCGATCAGGCGCACCCAATAGGACGCGCCGTGGCCGAGAATGTTGTCGTTGAAGACGTAAGCAGGATGGTGGCACTCGTTGCCGTCGCCCATGCCGACGAGGATCATCGCGCCGGGGCGCGCTTCCAGCATGAAGGAGAAGTCCTCGGCGCCCATCATCGGAATGAATTTCTCGTTGACGCGATCGGCACCGGCAATCTCGCGGGCGACCTCGGCGGCAACGCCGGCTTCGCGCGCGTGGTTCATCGTCACCGGATACATGCGGGAGTATTTTGTCTCGGCCGATCCGCCATAGGCGCGCGCCACGCTGTCGGCGACCTCGCCGATGCGGCGCTCGACGAGATCGCGCACTTCGGGATCGAGCGTGCGCACGGTGCCGCTGAGCTCGGCGACCTCCGGGATGATGTTGAACGCCGTGCCGGCGTGAAATTGCGTGATCGAGACGACGGCGGATTTCAGCGGGTCGACGTTGCGCGCGACGATCGATTGCAGCGCGTTGATGATCTGCGATCCGATCAGGACGCTGTCGATCGACTTGTGCGGGCCGGCGCCGGCATGGCCGCCCTTGCCGTGAACGGTGATCTGGATGTTGTCGGAGGAGGCGAGCATCGCGCCCGGCGTCGTTGCGAAATGGCCCTCCGGCAGGCCCGGCATGTTGTGCATGCCGTAGACCTCCTGGATGTTCCAGCGGGTCATCAGGCCATCGTCGACCATCGCCTTGCCGCCGCCGCCACCTTCTTCCGCGGGCTGGAAGATCACAACCGCGGTGCCGTCGAAATTGCGCGTCTCGGCGAGATACTTTGCCGCACCCAGCAGCATCGCAGTGTGCCCGTCATGGCCGCAGGCGTGCATCTTGCCGGGGACTTTCGAGGCATAAGGCACACCCGACGTTTCCATGATCGGCAGCGCGTCCATGTCGGCGCGCAGGCCGATCGTCCTTCCCGATCCGCTCTTGCGGCCACGGATCACGCCGACCACGCCGGTGCGGCCGATGCCGGTCGCCACCTCGTCGCAGCCGAACGCGCGCAGCTTGTCGGCAACGATGCCGGCGGTGCGGTGCACCTCGTAGAGCAGCTCCGGGTTCTCATGGAAGTCATGGCGCCAGGCGGCCATTTCGTCGGAGAGTGCGGCGACGCGGTTGATGACGGGCATGGGGGCTCCGTTTCTTGTTAGGTTGCCGAGGATATCGTCATTCCGGGGCGATGCGAAGCATCGAACCCGGAATCTGGAGATTGTGGTGCGAGATTCCGGGTTCACGCGGAGCCTGTCATCGGGCCGGGCTTCGCCCGGATCCGGTGGCGTGCCCCGGAATGACGGGAGAGTTCAGCTCTCCCCGAACACGCGCCTGAAGATCGTGTCGACGTGCTTGAGGTGATAACCGAGGTCGAACTGCTCCTCGATCTCGGCGTCACTGAGATATTTCTTCACCTCGGCGTCCTTCTTTAGCAGCTGCAAAAAGTCGCCTTCGCCGCGCCAGACCGGCATCGCGTTGCGCTGCACGAGCTTGTAGGCATCCTCGCGGCTCGCGCCCTTCTGCGTAAGTGCCAGCAGCACGCGCTGCGAATGCACGAGGCCGCCGAGGCGGTCGAGGTTCTTCTGCATGTTCGCGGGATAGACAAGGAGCTTGTCGACCAGGCCGGCCAGGCGCACCAGCGCGAAGTCGAGGGTGACCGTCGCATCAGGGCCCATCATGCGCTCGGCGGAGGAGTGCGAGATGTCGCGCTCGTGCCAGAGCACGACGTTTTCCAGCGCCGGCGTCACATAGGCGCGCACCATGCGCGACAGGCCGGTGAGGTTCTCCGACAGCACCGGGTTGCGCTTGTGCGGCATCGCGGAGGAACCCTTCTGGCCTTCCGAGAAGAACTCCTCGGCTTCCAGCACTTCGGTGCGCTGAAGGTGGCGGATTTCCACCGCGAGACGCTCCACGGAGGAGGCGATCACGCCAAGGGTCGCAAAATACATCGCGTGGCGATCGCGCGGGATCACTTGCGTCGAGATCGGCTCCGGCGTCAGCCCCATGGCCTTCGCAACGTGCTCTTCGACGCGCGGATCGATCTGGGCGAAGGTGCCGACGGCGCCCGAGATGGCGCAGGTCGCGACTTCCTTTCGCGCCGCGATCAGGCGTTCCTTGGCGCGCGAGAACTCGGCATAGGCAAAGGCGAGCTTGAGGCCGAACGTCACTGGCTCGGCATGGATGCCGTGGGAGCGGCCGATGGTCGGCGTCATCTTGTGCTCGAAGGCGCGCTTTTTCAACGCGGCCAGCACCTTGTCGAGATCGGCGAGCAGGAGATCGGCGGCGCGGGTGAGCTGGACGTTGAGGCAGGTGTCGAGCACGTCGGAAGAGGTCATCCCCTGGTGCACGAACCGCGCTTCGGGGCCGACGATCTCGGCGAGGTGGGTGAGGAAGGCGATGACGTCGTGCTTGGTTTCGCGCTCGATCTCGTCGATGCGGGCGACGTCGAAGGTGGCGTTGCGAGCCTTGTCCCAGACCGTCTTGGCGGCCTGCTTCGGGATCGTGCCGAGCTCGGCGAGCGCATCCGCCGCATGCGCCTCGATCTCGAACCAGATCTTGAACCGCGTCTGCGGCTCCCAGATCGAGGCCATTTCCGGGCGGGTGTAACGGGGGATCATCGCTAGACTCCAGGTGGGGCGGGGCGCGCCCGAGGGCGCGGACTCCGGCCAAAATGTCTTTTACGCCGCGATTTAGCAGAGCGGGGGGAGCGAAACAAACGGCTCGGCTCCTCAAAGGGGGGATTTGCCAGGCGTTTTCGTGGACCTGTCAATCACGAAAAACTGAATGACAGATATTGAAATCTGTCAGCAAGACATGTATATCGGTGTTCGGACGCTCCGATTGGGCGTCCCGCGGCTCCGCCCCCGGGGCCCGGGTCCGAAACAAACGGACCCATGGGCCGTAACCAAGAGGGTGGGTCGCGGACGAAGTGGAGACTTACGACAATGACGACCGAAATCATCAATATCGCCGGGCAGATTGGGCACTGGCTCAATGTGCTGGTGGCGCGCCAGATCGCGGCGCAGGCTGCAAAACTGCCGCATTAAGGCAAGAGCTTTCCGAACGACCGGCACGGCCGCTTCGGAATGCGGCCTGATCGCCGGGTGAATGGCCCCTCTCACGGGAACATGGTGCTGGCATGAACGAAGCCGTTGTCTTGACGCCGGAGCGCATTCTCGAAGTCACAGAGGACGTGCTCAGGCGCTATGGGCTTGCCAAGGCCACCGTGGTCGACGTTGCCCGCGCGCTCGATGTGAGCCATGGCAGCGTCTATCGCCATTTTCCGAGCAAGGCCTCGCTGCGCGAGGCCGTCGCCAAGCGCTGGCTCGAGCGCATGGATGCGCCGCTGCGCAAGATCGCGCAGGATACGGGGCCCGCGCCGGCGCGGCTCGAGGCCTGGCTGCGGACGTTGTTCGCCGCCAAGCGCGAGCGCGTGTGCGACGATCCCGAGATGTTCCAGACCTATCTGACGCTCGCGCGCGAAGCCTGCGCGGCGGTGAAATGCCACAAGGACGGCCTCGTCGAGCAGATGTCGGCGATCCTGTCCGACGGCGTGAAGCAAGGCCTGTTCGACGTTGCCGACACCAATGTCACCGCGCGCGCAATCTTCGATGCGACCAGCCGCTATCACCATCCCGCCCACGCCGACGAGTGGAAGGACGCCGATCTGCCAGCCCGCGTCGATGCGACGCTGACCCTGTTGCTGCGCGGGTTGAAGGCGTAAGGACGCCCCTTCACCCTCTCATTCTGACGTACAAGAGCCGTGGCTTCTCACCCTCTGGCCTTGTGCGCGAGGGGGCCGTCGCGAAGCAAAAGCGGATGAGGGGCCTTTTTCCGCGGGTGGATGGTGGCGTCGGCCGACGGCACAACCGGCGGGCTCTCCGGATATGGATTGATCTCGATTTCGACGACGTCCCTTGACCGCTTTCGAAGGCGGTAGAAGGTAAGCTCCTGTTCGAGCATGGGGCAGCGAAAGCCGACCGCAGCCGTATCCGGCAGGCGGCAGAGCTCGTCGATAAGTTCGCCTACGGTGATGATCGGGGGATGGGCGCTTCTCTTATGATTAGCCTTACTCATGGCGTTACTCCTCCACTGCATTACTAACCGGAGCTGAGTGCTCTCAGTTCCGCTGGAGCGACGCTCAACGATCTCCATGCGTCAGCATTGCTGCTAGATCCGCATCAGCCCGCAATTCGCCGCAAGCCGCACGAGCTGCGCATCCGTACGCGCGCCCGTCTTGGTTTTGATCAGATAATGGTAGTTCTGCACGGTCTTCACACTGAGATTGAGATGCGCCGCGATCTGCTCGGTGGTAACGCCGCTGACGAGCTGACGCAAAATCTCGATTTCGCGCTCACCCAGCTGATCGAGCGCCGAGCCAGTCGGTGACAGGCTCTCCTCGGCCAGAACATGGGCGATGTCGTCGCTCATGGCACGCTCGCCGCGGGCAACCGCGCGGACGGCTGCAACGACTGCGGCGGGCTCGCTGCTCTTGGTGACGAAACCGCATGCGCCGGCGCCAAAGGCAGCTTTCACCAGCACGGCCTCGTTGTGCATGGTGAAAACGAGAATGCGCGCGCGGGGATTGCGCGCGCGGATGTTGCGGATGGCTTCAAGGCCGCTCGCGCCGGGCATTGAGATGTCGAGCACGATGACGTCGGGATCATGCGTCTTGAAGGCGCCGTATGCGTCCGCGGCATTGTCGGCTTCGGCGACGACATGCAGATCGCCCTGGCTTTCCAGGACGCGGCGATAGCCTTGCCGGACGATCGGATGATCGTCGACCAGCAACACCGAGACGCCCTTTGCCGCCACCTCCGTCATGTCAGCCTCATGCGGCCAGCGGAATGGTCGCCGCCACGCTCAGCCCGCGATTGGCGCGCGCGATCGACAGCGAACCGCCGGCGGCCGCGACGCGCTCGCGGATGCCGGTCAGCCCGAAGCCGGCCGACTGTGACACCCGATCTGCATCGCCGCCCCCGTCATCCTCGACGCGGATCAGCAGCGCGTCGTCGTCGCCGGCGCGCCGCTCGATCCGCAGGTTGATCTCACGCGCCGCGCTGTGGCGCAGCGCATTGGTCAGGCATTCCTGGGCGACGCGGTAGGCGGTGGTTGCCGCCGTGCCGCTGACGTCCGCAAGGTTGCCCTTGAGGTCGAGCTGAATCGTCGGCTGTATTGCGATCTGCGAGCGCCAGCTATCGACGAGATTGACGAGGCTCGCCTCGAGCCCCAGCTCCTCCGGTAACGGATTGCGCAGCCGCTTCAGAGTGTCGCGGAGCGATGCCATGATGCGATGCGTAGCCTGCGAGATCATGCGTGCATCCTGCGCGATCCCGCTCGCATTCGTCTCCTTCGCGCTCGCCGTCCCAGTCTCAATGGTGCTGGCGAAAGCGAGGATGGCGGACAGATTTTGCCCGAACTCGTCATGCAGCTCGCGGGCGAGCGCGCGCCGCTCGTCGTCGCGGATCTCGAGCAGGCGCCGGGTCAGCGTCGCGCGTTGCTCGGTCGCTTCCTCGAGCCGGCCGCCGAGCTCGCCGACGGCCTTGCCGATCATCGCAAGCTCCATGGAGCGGAAGCGCGGCAGCGACGTGCGGTACTGCCCGCGCGCCATCCTTTGCAAGGCGGTCACGATCGAGCGGGCAGGTGCAAGCGTATGTGCGATCGCGAGCGAGGCCAGCAGCGCAATCGCTGCCGACATCAAGAGCGCGACGTCGATCACGTTGAGAATGTACTCCCAGGCGAGTGAGATCGCCGCAGCCTGATCAGGCGTCGCCACGACCGTGCCGGCAGCGGCCGCGCGCGGGCTCACCGGCCGCACCACCTCGGCATGACTGCCGAGGAGGGTCGGGACCAGGGATGCGAACCAGCGCGGCGGGGTCCGGCCGATCCCCTGGCTCTGGCCGCACAGCGGCTTCTCGAATGCGGCCGCGGGCTGGAACTGCACGCAGACGCCCGGCGCAATCAGCTTCATCGTCTCGAGCGTGCGCCAGTCCGGAACCGGTACGAGATGCTCGCGCATCCTGTTGCTGCGCAGCAAGAACTCGCGCCAGTACAGCGCCTCCAGCGCTTGCGCAACGCGCTGGGCGGAGGCGGCAGTGGCGCGATCGACGCTGCGATAGGCATCAAAAGTCGCCCAGACCGTCGCGGCGGTCAGGCACAGCGCAACGATGACAAGCAAACGGGCGACGAGCTGAAGCACGAGGCGCATGCGATCACCCCCAACGTTTGGTAGGGTCACGATAACAACGCCGTCGCACCTTGCCAATCGCGGCCGACATCGGGCGATGCTGCTCGGGAAAATTTCCCAAGCCGATTTGGGCATGGCTCTTTGGACTGCGCCGGGCGGCTTTGATCTAATCGGGGGCGGGTCGCCAACAGACCGGGGAGCGAGACAGCATGAGTTCGATCACCATCGGCAAGAGCGCGCCACCTGCGGCCGACCCGTCGGAGCGGAGCGCGCTCCTGCTCTGGATGATCTTCACGGGCCTCTCGATTTTCGCCGTCGTGCTGCTGTGGCGCTTCGGCCTGATCCATCTGATGGTGGTCTCCGACCGCACCTACATTTCGAGCGTGATCGCGGTTCTCTATGTCGTCACCTGCGGTCATTGCTTCTGGCGGACCCGCGCGATCGCGCGGGAAGGGGCGGCGGCGCGGCGCTGCCGTGCGATGCTGTCAACCAAGGACGGCAGCAAGGCGCTCGATGCCGCCGCCACATCGCTGCCACATGGCCTCGTCAGGGATCACATCGAGAGCCTGGTGACGAAGGCCGCGGCGCAGGACTATCGGCCGGTCGACCAGACGCTGCTGCTGCGGACGCTCGCCGACCGCCTGCGCGGCTCCAACGGGTTCGGCGCCTTCGTTTCGGATACGCTGATGAAGCTCGGCCTGCTCGGCACCATCATCGGCTTCATCATCATGCTGGCACCGATTGCTGGACTGGACGCGGCCGACAAGGTTGCGATGCGGTCCTCGATGGGGTTGATGAGCGACGGCATGGCGGTTGCGATGTACACGACGCTTGCGGGCCTCGTCGGCTCGATCCTGGTCCGTATCCAATACTACATGCTCGACGCCGCGACCCAGCGGGTGTTCTCCGACGCCGTCGTGTTGACCGAGACCTACGTCACGCCGGCTCTGGAACGCAAGCGTCCGGGAACGCGCCATGATGGATGATTTCGGGCTCTATCCGCGCGAGGAGCCGTTCGATCCGCTCGGCGTGATGCTGTTCAAGGCGCTCCAGGTGATCGCATTCCTGTTCTTCCTCGCGCTTCTCGCCGTCTCGCCGGACGCTAAAGACGGCAAGATCGACTCCAAGGCCGAGTTCATGATCACGCTGGACTGGCCGGACAATCATCCTGATGATCTCGACCTGTTCGTGCAGGATCCCGCCGGCAACATCGCCTGGTACCGGCATCGCGAGGCCGGCTTTCTCACCCTCGACCGCGACGACCGCGGCGGGGCCAACGACTTCATCGTGGTCAACGGCAAGAAGATCGCATCCCCCATCCGCGAGGAGATCGTCACCGTGCGCGGCATCGTCGCCGGCGAATACACCGTTAACGTCTCGCATTTCCAGGCGACCACCGGCGAGCCGGTCTCGGCGAACGTGAAGGTGCAGAAGCTCAACCCGACCGCCCAGGTGATCTTCGACAACAAGCTGACGGTCAACCATACCGGTGACGAAAAGACCGCGGTGCGGTTCCGGCTCGATTCCGAAGGCAAGGTGGTCAATGTCGACCAGCGGCCGAAATCGCTGCTGGAAACGTTCCGCAGCAGTTGGCGCAACGGCGCGGACATCGATCCCAAGACTGGCGTGAGGATGCGTCGTGACTAGCCTGCAACTCGTCATACTCACGATTTCGGTCGCTTACGCCGTGATTGGCGCACTGCTCCTGGTCGTCCTGGTCTATGGACGCCTGCACTGGTCGCTGAAGGCCATGGCCGTCATTGTGACCAGCGTCTTCTACCTCGTCAGCTTCGGCGCCATGCGCGGGCTGCTCGGCTGGGCCAGCACGGACCGGCTGCCTGGATCATTCAAGCTGTTGGCGGCGCGCATCGTCGAGCCGCATTCGCTGGAGGGTGACCCCGGCTCGATCTATCTGTGGGTCGAGGAGCTCGACGATGACCACCGGCCGAGCGGCATCCCGAGGGCATTCCGCGTTCCCTACAATGATACGCTGGCCGAGAAGACCCATGGAGCGGAGAACGAGATCGCGGCAGGACGCCCGCAGGGCGGGCGCGCCGCGGATTTCGGCGGAGGTGACGGCACCATCATCGACATGGTCCGGGAATATGTGACGCCCAAGGCCGTGATCGAGACGGCCGGCGGCGATTCATCGACTGGAGAATTCAGGGCCCCGCCGGCCGGTAGCGAGCAGGGCGCAGTGTTCACTCCGCTGCCGCCGCCCAGAATGCCCCCCAAGGACGAGCAATAGGCTCCACCCGCCTGGGCGGCAACGGCTGGTCAACAGCCGTGCGCTGGCGCATCTTGTTGACGTCCCTCAAATTGGCTTTATCGGCATACGAACAGGGTTTGAGGGTGGAGGACGCGTGCGACTGGCCGTCTTTTCGGATATCCATGGCAACCGGCAGGCTTTTGACGTGTGCCTGAAGGCGGCGCGCGAGCGCGGTGCGGAGCGCTTCATCC
>NZ_JBANAZ010000081.1:0-39981 GCF_059803455.1 Bradyrhizobium sp. UFLA05-108
ACCAGAAAGATTGACACAAAAGCGAAGGTGACGAGTGTCACCTTGTCTCCGTACCGTGTCAGCGAAAAGCTGAATGCCGGCGGCATGAAGCCCCACCAGGCAGCCAGGCCGCCGACGGCGGCAACCAGCACGCCCGGACCGACACCTCCCACGAGCGCTGTCAGCGCGACAGCCGGGTAGTACGCGATCAGTGGAGACGCATCCTGGTCAAGCCATTGAAGCCACGCCTCGAACAGGGTCGCGCCGACAGCGCAGACGACCGCAAAAGCGTAGGCCCGAACGGAGCCCGGAGGAATGCGCCGGCGCTGACGGGCCAGCGCTGCATCGACAGCCGCAGTCAGCTTATCCACATCGGCATGCCGCATTGTTTCACCGGGTAAGGGCAGCCTGAACCTTCCCGGTCAAAACCGTATCACAGTGCCGATGCCGGTAAAGTTGGCTTTAGCTGCCCGGAGATACCCTGATGGAAGAGATTGCCCCAGGCCTCCAGCGTCGTCGTCATCGATGGCGCGGCGATCGCGAGAAGGTCCTGAGTACTCTCGGCATCAGACCGTTAGAACAGCCTTCCCGTCACGCTCGCAGGCGACGCAGCCGTCAGGAACGACCCCCCCTTTGGGCCGTTCGACATGCGTAACAAATGGTTTTCCTACTAAGAGAGCTGCCGGTGAGCGTACTTCTCGTCGAGGACGATCCTCTGATCCGCGAATTCGTCGTCGAAGCGCTGCGCGAGGCCACCGGCTTCTCGCCATCTTAACCACATCCCGTGCCCGGCAGCTTCACAGTAAACAAACCCTACCATCCGGACGAGATCGTCCGGATGGTTAAGGAGCTCGGCGGGCAGAAGCGGATGCAGCAGGATTAGCGTCCCTCGGCAGTCAAACCGAGCTTCAACATCACTTGCGATCGGGCTCCTTGGCGGGCGGGCCGCTCTTATTTCCCGGCAGACCTTTGATGTTGGAAGTGTCCTGCTGCTGGACCGTCGGATTCTGCTGGTTCGAGGTCGTGCTAGAGCCGACGGTCTTTCCCGGCTCAGCGGCTGGACCATTCTTATTTCCCGGCTGGCCAGCTATTCCAGTACCCGAGTTCTGCGCGCTCGGGGCACCGGAGACGTCCGGCTTCGTGGTCTGGGCAAGTGCGGCCGGAGCGGAAAGCGCCAGAGCGAGTACAAGCCCGCCTGCAATGGACCTCATCGTGCATCCTCCTCTGAAACGATATTCGGAAGCGCGGGTGCCGCTACCTTCAACTCGAACGCCCGGTTGGCTCACGCGTTCCTCCATCGTCGCACTACGGAGGCGCCAGCATCTCGATTCTTCTTATTCGTCGCGATTTCGAGCGATGCCATCCCCGGCGAGATGCCGGACGCGCGCTGCTGGCAACCGACTGGAACACGCCGATGAACCGGTTCGTTGTTTCTCATGGACCGACTCCTGCTTCGCTTCATGTCCGTTACGCCCAGATACCCGGTGTGGGCGCGGTACCTTTTGAGCCTGGGGCTGGTCGGCCTGGCGTTCGTGGCGAAGCTTCTGCTCGACGATCAGTTGAGGCCCTATCCGCTGTTGCTGTTTATCCCGGCCATTTTCCTCGCCTCAGTCATCTTTGATCGCGGCTCCGGCTTTCTGGTCACAGGTGCGAGCGCGGCGCTGGCAGCGCGATACTTCATGCCATCGCCCCTGAGCGCCGAGATCCTGCCGCTGCTGATTTTCCTGGTGAGCGGGCTGTGCATTGCCGCTGTAACGGAAGCCTTGCGCAAGACATTGGAGAAGCACTCGGAAGCCAAGGCGTACGCAGACGTCCTCATGATGGAGCTGGCGCATCGGATCAGGAACGACCTGGCGACGATCATGTCGATCCTGCGGCTGCAGGCGCGATCTGACCCCAATCCCGCCGTGCAAGCGGCGATCACCTCCGCCCTGGCGCGGATCGAGGTGGTCGCAAAGGTCCACGACAGGCTGCGCGAGACAGCGGTCGACAGCACGGTCGATCTCGCGGCCTATCTGGAGGCGTTGTGTGGGAGCCTCGCCGATTTTCATCGGGGCGTGCGCCCGATTGCGATCCGAGTGTCCTGCGGCGAGATCGCGGTGAAGAGCTCGCAGGCAGCGTCGATTGGATTGATCGTCAACGAGCTGGTGACGAACGCGTTCAAGTACGCCTTTCCGGAGGGACGGGCGGGAACGGTGGAAGTTGATGTGCGGACGACAAACGAGAAGGTCGTGATCACGGTGCGCGACAATGGAATCGGATGCCCGGACGAGGCGCAAAGCGGCCTCGGAACCCGTCTGATCAACCTGATGACGGCACAGATGAAGGGAAGCATGACCAGGACGCCCTTGGCGCAAGGTTGCGAAGTCCAAGTGGTGGTCATCGTCGAAAGCTGATCACTGGCGTTCGTTCGAAGCTGGAGTCCGCTAATGCCTTTCACTCTACGGCCCTTGACAACCGTCCGTCTCCTGACCCTGCTGGCCGACGCGCGCGCAAGCGCGCGAATTCGGAACCTTCAGGACACTTGCGACGATGATTGTGATGTGCGGGTCGGCATGCCGCGAGTAAGCGCTCAGTCTGCACTTACCCATCCTGTTTCAAGCGGCTGTGGATGCAGCCGAAACTGAAGACGAGGCCCTCCGGCACCTCGTCCCTGCCCTTCCGGCGCTGGTTTTAATCTTGAAGGGTGAAACTAAGCGATCTGTCTCTGGATTTGTTTCCGGGGCAGCAACAAAGAAGAACCGCCAAGGAGGACAATTATGAACCACCTTAAAGCCGACGCACGAACAGCTAGAGGAGCTCTCTTGGCGACTGGCCTCGCCACGAGCGTTTTGGCGTTCTCCACGGCGAGCGCCTCGGCGGCCATTGCATGCAGAGGGGACTTTTGCTGGCGTATCCACCCACCCTATGCATACCGGCCGCCCCCAACGATTGTCATCCATCCTGACTATTGGAGGCCGCCAACGGCGACGATCGTCATTCACGAGCGCTGGCGTCCGGTCGAGCACTTCACTCGCGAGTACGTCGTTCGGGACTATGACGGCCTCGATGATCCCCATTGGTAGTCGGGCTAGGAGGGGCGATGGCCTCCTCAAGCGCGGCGGTCTTTAGTGCCTGCGTGGCCATGTTAGCAAGCCGCGCCCCATCCGAGCCACTGTTCGTCGACTTTTGTCTCACAATCAGAGGGCGCCCGGTCGATGTGATCTGCTCCAAGCCGGAGAGAAACCTTATGAGCTGCACAGTGCTGGTTGTGGATGATGACGCCCGCGTGCTGGATGTAATTGTAGGCATGCTGGAGGATCTGGACTGCGAAGCAATCCGCGCCGAGAGTGGCTTCGAAGCTCTCGATCAGCTTGAACGAAACGGTCGGATATCGATACTGATCACAGATATCAATATGCCTGGCATGGACGGGCATGAACTGGCCGAACGCGCAAGGCGCCTTCACCCGGAGTTAAAAGTTCTACAACTCTCTGGCCGCGAGCGTCGGCGCTACGGCTTGCCAATGATTCGAAAGCCTTTTTCTGCAGAAGATTTGTCGAGCGCCATGCAAGGTATACGTAGTTAAGCTAACGAGAGGCTCTCGACGTAAGCACGTTGACTCGGTCCATCGCCCGCGAAACGCGCCGCGCGGATGCGCCCGACTTACCTTCCGCTGAGCGAGAGACTGATGCGCGTAACGATGTCGTCCCAGTCGTGCTCTTCCCTCGCCGGGTAATTGATCAGGACGCAGTGAACCAATCCCCTCGAGAAGTTGCAGCGATCATACCAGACCTTATCGCCCTTGTAGCTCGACACAGCGAAAAAGCGAGATGTTACCCGCTTGTATTGTATGCGCTGCGGCGGATGCTTTTTCGCGAGAAAAGCAGCAGGTGAATCGTTCGAAACATTGGGGGCGGCCTGTACCGTGAGGTTGGCTCGGCCGTCAGCGGTTTGAAATCGCTGTCCGTAGCCGTCCGGCCGGCCCGCGTCTTCGGTAAAGATTGAGGCGGGGAAATCAACCGAAGTACTGGTCTGCGGGATGGAGTAGGTCGTCCATCTGACGGTTTGCGCCGAGACCATGGATGTCGAGGCAGCGAGTCCAAAAACGAGCGTCAGCACTGTCGGTTTCATCGGCTCTCCTTCGGTCGAGCATGAAATGCGCGAGCGCGCTTCCTTCGTATCCATCGATCAGAGAAAGCGGCAGGGCAAGCTGCGTTCCAACCGACGAAGGCCTTCGTCCAGAGATTTCGGCTTCGGCGGCGGTTCTTTTCGCTCTTCGTCTCCGGACCGATCAGATCGGCGTTCTCTCCGAAGAACACGCTTAGTGCTGGCGACTAGATCTTGAGCGGCGATTTCAGAGGCTGGCGGCCTACCTTCGGACGGTTTGGTCATGCAGTGGATCCCCGAGCGCCAACCTAGTGCTCAGGCTGGCCGCCTCGTCGCAGATGAGCTTCATCACTCCCGCAGACCGGCATTCGCATCGCATACGGCACCGACAACCCGCAGGCCGCGTCCACTCAGCTCTCCTTCTTGAGCACCGTCTTGACCACGCCGATCGGCCATCTTTCTCCCTCCGGAATAGCCCGCACCGTCACGCCGCTGCCGACCAGCAGGTGTGAGCCCACTTCCTCGCTGGATTTCACCACGGTGAGTTCGGTCTCCGGTTTCCAGTCCAGCGTGAGATCGAGGTCGCCGGGAAAGATCTGCCATCGCGATCCATCGTCGAGTTCGACGATGTGACTCTCAGAGTGGAAGCGGATCCTCACGCGCAAGCCTCCCCGCCGCAGCGGAGACATCCGGCGGGCAACGTATCGGTGTCGATGATCACGGTGTCCTCGCTCCCGTCATCTATCGCGCCAAGTGTGGCACCGCTGCGAGCCGGCCAATTGTCCGGAAGGTCACTTCTGGCCCGCTGGCGCCTGGGCATTCGAATTGTTCGTGTTCTTCTTGTTCGCCTCATGATGTCCGATCACGCAACCGGCGGCGGCGCCGACTTTGCCGTGCCCTGCCATGTGGCCGGCGACACCGCCGACAATTGCGCCCTTGATGCAGCCCTTCGCGTCCGCGCCCGAGGCCGAAGCAAGCGCCACTGCGGCGCAGGCCGCTGTGAGGATCCATTTCATGAGCATTCTCCGAGTTCTACCTCCGGATCAATTCGGGCCGGAGGCGGCCGTTCCCCCGACCGGGGGCGCGCGCCAGCAAGCTGGCTTTCGCATCGCACATGCCGGGCCGCCAGATTCGACAACAATCTCGACGTCCCCTCGGCCGCACTGGCGAAGGCGCTCTCCAATGCACCGGCGCGGACCTCGATATCGAGAAGCTGAAGGGTCATCGTGACCTTTTGCGGCGCAGGCCTTCTGCTGTCCCTCGTGGTTGCGATGGCCTGCGGCCCGGACGTGGGGCGGAGCTCTTTCAGGACGAGACGAGCCGACGTCGTCAAGCCGCGCGATCAGACGTCGCGCGACGGAGAGCGCGGTGAACCCCTCTGCGATCCAATTGTTTGTGTTCCAAGCTCGAAACTTTCGAGTGACGCCCGCCCCGGCGCCGAGAAGTCCATTGCCCCTCGGCGCCGAGGCACGCCAGCAACCGTACCGTTTTTCCCTTTGTTCGGCTGCGCCGGAAACTAGAAAGGAAAATCGATGAAGAAGATCGCAATGGTAGCGGCGATCGTCGGCGGTTTCGGTGACCTCCATGGCGGCGCCATTCCCATGCGGAAGCCCGCGTCCGCGGATTCGGTCCCGCGCTCGCTGGCGGCCTTCCCGCGGGAGCCGTGGTCGGCGACCTTGCCTTTCGGGCTACGAATGGGGTCTACGGCAACTACGGTACGCTCCAGGCTACTATAGGGCTACTACGGCGGACCCACGCGTAGCACTACGGATACGATGCGCCTTACCGCTGGGGCGGCGGGCTGGCACCATCACCCTTGGTGAAACCGCGTCAGCGAAGGCGATATCAGGCCGCGCTCCGGATGGGTGTCGCCTTCAAGTCACCACGTTCCGCCGAAGAAGTCGTGGTCGAAGGCCAGCCGTCGTTCGGGCAGCCTTCTCGCCGATTTCGCCGACCGCTTCGCCGGCGGACGATCCTCTGCGCGTCTCCGCGCCGGCGGCTCCTTCTTGGACTGAGGAGACGGCATGGCGGCCAGTGCCTCGCGCGCGAAATGTTCGCGTTCCTCGGGCATCGGCTCCCCGGTTGCCAGGGCCGGAAGGTCGGTGCGCGGGCGCGTGTCGAACACGATCTTCTCCGGAAGGCTCCTCGCCGAACGGATGCGGATGATCGTCCTGTCGAGATCGCTCGCGTCGGTGCGATCGACTGGCGCCGGAAGATACCACTCGGCGGCGAACAGCAGCGCGAGCAGCATCCCGCCCACGAATACGAAGTATCGGATGATCGGCATGGTACCGCCGGTTTCAGCTCAAGGAATCGCTTCTCGGCGGGTCGCCGGACGTCAGCTTGCGGCGGGCCGCCTCCTCCTCCGCGGCCCGCCGCGACGGGCGGAGTTAGTCCACCTCTTGGACGACGGTGCGCGTCGCCGGATCGACCAGCATCACGCGCTCGCCGGAGTAGACATAGCGATACTTGGTGAGCGAGGGACCCCACTCGGCGGGGACCGCCTCGAGCTCGACGTCGCGCGGCACGGGCGAACCGACGACGATCTTCTCGCGGGTCTCGACCGGTCGGATCTTGTGCTCGGTGACGTAGGTGCGGATCTTGGTGCGGTACTCCGGCTCGATCTGCACGGCCGCGTGGCCGGCCCCGGTTGTGGTGACGGTCGTCGACTGAGCCATCGCGCCCGTCGAGATCAGCGCGGCGGCCGCGGATATCAGCAGCAGCTTCTTCATGAGTCTCTCCTCGCCGCTCCATGCGGCGCTGCGTGAACACGTGAATGATGGCAATGTTCCGGAGCCAGGGCAGAACTACTTCCTCTTTTTCCTGATGCGGAACCGGAACGAAGCTCGATCCCGGCGACTGGCTGGACCATCCTCGAGTCGTGGTGACCGTCGTTTGCCGAGTCTCATTCGCAGCCAACACGGCAATCCTCACTGGCGAAGTTCCGCGCCGCAGCGGGGACATCCCACGAGCCATTCCGTGATTTTTTGCGGCGCAGGCCTTCTGTCCCTCGTGCGATGGCCTACGGCGGGGACCTCGGGGCGGAGCTCTTGTAGGCGCGTCGGCAGGCGCCGCCGCGAAGGTCAGCTCACGCTGTGTCGCGCCGCGCGCTGCACCAAGGCGCGCCAGCTTCGATCATGCTTCGCCTGTCGCGCCGTGCTTCCATCCACTGCACCTGAGCCGCGCGGCAGCTTGCTCGGAAAGCTCCCCGATTCAAAGTGTTAGGTTGTCCTGCCGTTCTCGCTCACGCCGCGCAACGCTCGGCGGTCCGAACACGCATCGGCTTGCCCCCGGGAGGCTGTCTTGGACCATCATCGAGCTCGCGCAGCGCCTCGAGTATTTCGTCGATAGTGACGGGAGCCTTCAACCCTTCCGGAGCCCGCAGGGACGGGCAGGATGCGATCGCAGATGCATCCGAGGCCCATGAGGCCAAAATGGCCCGCTTCTCGCCGAGGCTGAGGCCCGGATGAGAGACCACATCCCGCGGGTGTTCGAACCTGGTGCCGGGATGAAGCATGTAATCGAAATCGAATACGTTGTCGTGGGTCGCGGTCGTCGGCCGCATGGTCGCCTCCTGATTTGGACGAGTTGCCTGTGCCGCCGCGCGTGTCCGCGTCGGCGTTGATCCTGGAGTCTCAAGCCGATTAAGCCGCCTTTGATTCGATCTGCTTGACGTTGCCCGAGGTCGCACCGTTGATATCGATGCGGCGCGGTTTCATCGCCTCGGGAATCTCCCGCTGCAGGTCGATGATCAGCAGGCCGTTCTCGAACCGGGCGCCCTTCACCTCGACGTGGTCGGCCAGCGTGAACTGCCGCTTGAAGTTGCGCGCCGATATGCCGCGATGCAGGAAGGTCTTCTCCTCCTTCTCGGCCTTGTGGCCTTCCAGCGTCAGCACGTTTTGCTCGACCGTGAGCGCGACCTCGTCCGGCGAGAAGCCGGCAAGCGCAACCGAGATCTGGAAGCGATTCTCCTCGAGACGTTCGATGTTGTACGGGGGATAGGTCTCTTCGGCGGTCCGCTGGACCTCGTCGAGAACGTCGAAAAGGCGGTCGAAACCGATGGTCGACCTCCACAGGGGAGTCCAATCATACCTCATAGCCAAATCCTCCTCAGAGCAAGATGGGTACGAGCCGGCACCGGACACCTAACCGGCACCCGCCTTGCAGGGCCCCTAAGGCACCCTGGCCGCGGCTGCGGCGACAGAAAAATTTGGAAGCCGCGAAAAAGTTTCAAGCGGTCGTGCGATTTTTTTCGCAAGACATTGGTTAGGGATTGCCGTCGCAATGAGCCGGCAACTCGAATCCTTCCGCAAGATCGTTCGCGCCGAAAGGGCGGAGCGCGGCACTGAGCGAGGCGTTCTCGCCACCAGAAGCGACCCGCAGGAAAGCGGTCGACTTCCGCACGGACGGCCAGCCGGCAGATTCGCTTGGCGGTCGTGTCTGCCGACGAGCAGTCCTCGTTAGCGGAAGCCTCCCTTACGGCGAATGGGGCAGTTCTTTAGAACTTGAGGGTGGTGCGCACCCCGAACACCGCCGCGTTCTTGAGTCCCCTTCCCGCCAAGGATCCCAAAGGATCAGTCGCGCCACCGCCAGGATGAATGATGTACTGGAAGCTGGGCTGCAAGGTCCAGCCGTCGCGCACCTGATACTGATAAACCGCGGTCAGCAGTCCTTCAAAGCTGCGCATTGGCCAGTTTGGATTGACGAAGGCTCGGTAGTCGGCATCGAGCGCCTGCGCACGCTTCGAGACTTGCGCATAACCGGCCGCAATTCCGAACTTGTCGTCGGGCCGACCATCGCTGAGCCCGATGAATTCGATGCCGGCATCGGCATAGAGATCGATGAGGTTACGATCGGCCGGCGCGCCAGAGACACGCGCGAATACGCCGACGCCGCGATCATCACTGTGCGGTACGCGATAGACTTTCTGCTCGAACACCGCCCATCCGCCGATGTCGCCGGACAGCAGCAGGGGCGCGCCACTGCTCGCGGGCGCCGCCAGCGACACGCCGTTTGAGGCGAGCCGCTGATCGGCGAAGGAACCGAAATGGCGCCAGCCTCCAAACTTGATTTGCCCGGCAGGGTTGGGATCCCCTTTCTTGTTGTTCCAGGCGTACTGGATTTGCCCAAGAAGCAGGGGCGGATCGTTGACGCGAAAATTGATGCCGTAGCGGTCGCGCTCCTGAGGATCGCCGGGTCCGGGGCCTGCCTGGTTGCCGTCAAAGATCCCGCCAAGGACGGACAGTTGATCGGTGATATTGACAAGCAACCTTGTGCCCATCGCCGCCAAAGGAGGCGACGGCCCGCCGCTCGGCAGATCAATGGATGTGATCGCCGGCCAGCCCATCGAGGCGTTGGTCAAGACATCGGTGTATTTGGTGTTGAAGAACTCACTGTCGGCGGCAAGCTGGCCGAACTTCAGCGAGACCTTCTTGTTTCCCCACTGCTTCTCGAAATAGGCTTCATACAACCGGGTGGATGGCAGCGCTTCGATGCCGCTGACCACGAACAAATTGCCGAGATTGCTGCGCGATAATCCCTCACCATGGATCTGAAACATATTGGCGTGGAATGTAAGCTTGTCGATGCCGGCGAGCTTTTGCAGATCGACATCCACTGCGAGGTTCAGCCGCCCTTCATAGATGGCACCTTGTTTCAGTCCACCGGAGATATTGCCAAGTGTCTCGCCGATGTAGGTGGCTGCAAACTTGACCCCATATCTCTGGAAGGGATTTGGCAGGATCCCTAAGGTTTTTTCCTCAACGGTGCTCTCGCCGGTGTCGGGGTCTGCCGGCTTGTCCTCATCCGTCTTCTTGTCTTCCTGCGCGAGAGCGTGGGTTGCCGCAAACACAGCAGCAAGCAGGATCGTATGCGAGAGGCGTCGAATGCTCTTGCTCAATGCAGACCCATCGTGGGTTAACCCACCATTGTTGTGCGGCTGAACCATTGGGACATGGCGGCACAGCCAATTCAAGAGGTCGGATTCCTCTGCAAGTGGCATTCAATGGCCCAGGACCGTTCCTGACCATCCCGTGCCCAAGCAGTACTATGCGGTCAATCAGCGCTTCCATCTCGGCTACATTTGTCGTTGACCTCCCGCTCAGCTTGAAGCCAGAAATCCCAATCGCGTCCCGACGGGCACCCACTCTGTTCCCAAAGCTCGTAGGCACGCGCGCTGATCTGTGACCGCCGGGACAACGCGAAGAGCTTCTGTTTGAGTTCGTGAGCCAACCGCAACAGCCGCCGCACCGTGGTCTCATCTTTGATGGAGGCCGCAACGCGTTTAGCCAGCTCGATCTGATGCTGTAGATCTTGCTCGTTTTCCATGACTGCGCCTCGGCGTTAGACGGCGCTGCTCGATTTTTTCTCGATTTGTCACTCTGAAAGGACGGTGCAATGTTGGGCCGTAGCCAGCAACCTACTATTCACGTGAGGCAGAGTTACGAGGCCCGATCAACCGCGGCAATCTGCAGGCGCACCTCATTGAGCGCCAACCGGGCAATTAAGGTGTTTACTTGGTGCGGATCATCCATTTTTCTGCAGCCGCGAAGTCGCTGATCACGGATCGAATGATTATCGTAAGCCAAAGAACGAAAGAATAACAGCGATCACAACTATCAGCCCTATCAGATAAATCAGACGGTTCATCGCGCTTGTGCTCCTCAACAAGGATCGTTGCTCAACAGGGTGGTTGCAAACTCCTACGCTAGGGTCGCAGGTTCTTTCTTTGGGGTGGAGTGCTCAAGGGCCGCTGCCCTTTCGAGCTCAACCTCCTTCTGAATGCCCGCTAACGAGTTGCCAATCTTATCGACGATCCTGACCAGATCAGCATCGGAGATGCCAAGGCGTCTCCGCATAGATTTCACCTGCTTCGCGTCCGCGAGGTCGAGCGTCGTGCGAACGGGGCGTGGCGGTCTCAATCGCAGCATGGCCGGGCTCCTGATTTGATTAAGCGGGGGCAGGTCCTGTTTGTTCCACGAGAGCATAGCCTGCCGCTGTTCTCGGGTGGATGTGCAATGAGCGCGGGCTTTGACGAAGGACGCCTTTTTGGCCGGCACGTGCTCGCTTAGCTGCGGCTACCGAGTCGAACCAGCTTGGAGATGGCGCGTTGGATATCCTCTGAAAAAGAGGAGGACGACATGGATTGGAACCGCGTCGAAGGAAACTGGAAGCAGGTAAAAGGCAAAGTCAAGGAGCAGTGGGGTAAGCTCACCGACGATGACTTAGATGCCATCGATGGAAAACAAGAGCAGTTGGAAGGAAAACTTCAGCAGCGTTACGGCTACCAGAAGGACCAAGCGAGAAAAGAGCTCAACGATTGGTTTGGTCGCCAGAAATGGTAGCCGCTTAAAGCCCGCCGACCACCGCGCGGGCTTTCTTTTTGCGTGGCTTGCGCTGAAAGCGCTCGTACGATCCATGGTCCACGGACAAGCTCCGAAGATTACATGCAGTTGCCGCAAGAACCAAGTCAGGCGAGCAGCGACGGTGCGTCAGCGGTTTAACATCAGGGCCGCCAGCTAGGTACAATTGTCTCGGCTGCGTGCTCACGTCCGGGCCGATACCGGCGCCTTCTGCCGCAGCGAGCCTTCCGAACGCTCACGATCTTCACCGCTTGGAAATGAACAAGGCGTCCACCCGGACGTTACTTTTGGATATACGTGGTATCCTGGGAAGCAGGGAGCGCTTTGATCTCCGACCAGCAGCGGCAATGTCCTCGTCCAATGGTACAAGCAAGACCAGCGACGCCGCCCGCCGCCAGCGGAGAAGGAGCAATTCGTTACTGCTGGTCTTGGCCGTCGGATTTCTTGTTTTTGGCGCCGCGGCGGGCGCACTGTACTATGCGTTGCGGCCGGAAATTCTCCGGATTGCAGTCGGACCGCTGGGAAGCAACGATCAAAAGGTAATTCAGGCGATGGCCGATGCCTTCGCCAGCGAAAGCAGAACCGTCAGGCTGTCTCCGATTGTAACCGACGGGGCGGTGGAAGCTCTCGCCATGCTCAGGGCCGGCAAGGCCGATCTTGCGGTCGGCCGTGCCGATCTGGACATGCCCACCGACGCGCAGATCGTCGCCACTATGCGGAAAAACTTCGTTGTGCTGTGGTCGCCCTCCGGAGTCGGCGGAAAGAGCTCCAGGAGAAAGCACGCACCGAAAATCAAGGAGATCGCCGACCTCGCCGGGCACCGTGTTGGCGTGATCGGCCGGACCCCTGCGAATTCCGAGTTGCTGCGGGTCATCCTGAGCGCTGCCGGCGTCGAGGCGGACAAAGTTGCGGTTTCGCACTTTGGCACGGACCACATCGAGGAGCTGGCGCGCGACCTGACCGTCGATGCGTTCATGGCGGTCGGTCCGCTCGACAGCAAAATCACGTCCGACGCCATCGCCGCAACGGCTCGGGCGCGAGGGGAGCCGAAGTTTCTTGCGATCGAGGCATCGGAAGCCATCGCCTTGAAGCACCCGCGTTATGAGTCCGAGGAAATTCCGCCCAACGTCTTCAATGCGGATCCAGCTTGGCCGGATGACAAGGTTGAGACGGTCAGCGTCAGCCACCTGATCGTGGCGCGAAAGACTTTGTCTGAAACGACTGTGGCGGCCTTTTTCCGGCAACTCTTCGCGGTTCGTCAGGCCATTGCCCGGCAAGTGCCTGGTGCTGCACATATGACCAAGCCGGACACCGAGAAAGACGCCGAGCTACCGGTACATCGGGGAGCGGCGGCAGTCATCGACGGCAACGAACGCACCTTCCTCGACAGGTACGGCGATTACTTCTGGTTTGCGCTCCTGCTCCTCTCCGCGATCGGTTCGGCCGGCGCTTGGTTGCGTCGCTATTTGAATCGGGACGAAAGGGAAGAAAACACCAGCCATCGCAACAGAATCCTGGCGATGGTTTCCAGCGCCCGGACCGCGGAATCCAACCAGGAATTATTGGCCCTGCAGCGTGAAGCCGACGCCATCATCAGCGAAACCCTTGAATGTTACGATGTCGGCGCCATTGAGGAGGAGGAACTCGCGGCCTTTGGCCTTGTGCTCGAACTGTTGAGCCATGCCATCGTCGAGAGGCGAGGCGCGTTGCAAGAAGGCGGCACCTCCGAACCGGTTCGTGGCGGTGGGATCCGCCACAGCCTTACGCCTCGAGGATGACGTGACCAGGTGAAAGCTGTCGTCCCGATCGGCACTGACGTAGGAACCTAGCAGCTTAAGCAAAGTGAAAGGTCAGGACTGGCCGATTTGGGCGTTTGTCCGCGACGTCTCGGCGGCTGTCCGAAGCCTCGACGCTCTACATCGTGATGTCGAACCGGGCGCCCGCGCTCTCGCCTTGCCGAGAGGCAATGCTTATGTGATCTGCAGCGCCCCCAAAGAGACAATGGGAGGTATGCTCATGGACGCGCCCAGCAAAGAATTTGCGCTGGCAGGCAGCCTTGAGGAGCTGAGGCTCAAGGGCCGGCTCGTCATACACGGTGGCCCACGTCCGATCCTTGTCGTCTACGACCGCGGGCGCGTCTTCGCCCTCGACAATCGGTGTCCGCACATGGGCTTCCCGCTCGAGCGCGGCAGCGTTGAGGACGGCATCTTGACCTGTCACTGGCACCACGCTCGCTTCGATCTCGAAAGCGGCTGCACCTTCGACCTGTGGGCGGACGACGCGCCGATCTGCCCAGTCGAGGTGCGCAATGGTGAGGTCTGGGTGAAGATCACATTCACGCAGGCCGATCCCGCCGTGCACTGGCAGCAGCGGCTTGCGGACGGCCTCGCCCACGACCTCGGCCTCGTCATTGCCAAGGCCATTCATGGTCAGCTCACGGCCGGCGTGCCGCAGGCCGAAACCGTCCGGCAGGTGGCGTTGTTCGGGGCCCTAAATCGTGACGGCTGGGGCGTCGGTCTTACGATCCTTACGGCACTCGGCAATCTCCTGCCTGCGCTGCCGAAAGAGGAGGCCTTTCTCGCCCTCTTCCACGGCGCGCGCCGCGTCGCGGAGGACTGCGACGGCGAAGCGCCGCGGCGGGAACGCGCGCCGCTTGGCAGCCGGCCGGATCCGGCTGCGCTCAAGGGCTGGCTGCGACGTTGGACGACCGTGCGCCATCGCGAGGCGGCCGAGCGAACCCTGCTCACGGCGATTGCGGCCGGCTTCTCCTCGGCTGAGCTCGCTAATGCCCTGTTCGCCGCCGCGACCGAGCGAGCGTTCGCCGACACCGGGCACTCGCTCGACTTCATCAACAAGGCATTCGAGTGCCTCGACCTGGTCGGCTGGCAACACGGGGCGGCTCTGCTGCCGACTGTCGTCGGTCAGATGGTCGCCGCCCGTGGCGCCGAAGAATCGACAACCTGGCGTCAGCCCGTCGACCTTGTCGCGTTGTGTGAGGACTCAACCCGCAAACTCGCGGACCTGTTCGCGGCGGAACGTGGTTCGCGCGAGTGGTCGGGCCGCGCCGCGCTTGCTCAAGAGCTGCTCGGTGACGATCCGGCCAGGATCGTAGACGCACTAGAGGAGGCGATCCGCGCCGGTGCCGCCGCTGCCGACCTTGGCCAATGCCTCGCGTACGCGGCCGCGCTCAGGGTCGCGCGCTTCGGCCATGCCAACGAGCACGCCGATTGGGAGACGGCACATCACGTCTTCATCTATGCCAACGCGGTACACCAGATGCTGAGGCGGATCGGGACTGCCAACATCGACAGTGACTTGACGGCGGTCCGCGGCGTCTTGCATGGAGTGATGGCGCTCTACCTTGCGCGCTATCTCAACGTGCCGCCGGCGCGCATTCCGGGCGACGGCGGCGAGCAGCTCGATGATCTGCCCGCGGATCAAGGGGCGATCGGCGCCGCCTTGCTTGATGCTTTCGACCGGCAGAGGCAGGTCGATCTCGCCGCGAGGCTGGTGGCACGGCATTTCACGCTCGGCCATTCGCCGCAGGCGCTGATCGCCACGCTCGTACACGCGGTGCTGCGCGAAGATGCAGGCTTCCATTCGTACCAGATGCTGGAGGCGGGAGTCCGGCAGTTCGGCGCGTGGGGCGACACGGACGAGGGCCGGCACATCCTCATCGCGGTGGCCCGCTATCTGGCAGCCCACTCGCCGACCGAACGCGCTTCCCTGCAGACGGCCGACATCGCCCGCCGCTTGATGCGGGGTGGCGAGCTCCATCTGGAGGTTGGATCGTCCTGACGTCACGCGCTGAAAGCGCACTACATTATGGTCGATCTGAACTGACAAAAGCGAACCGAGACGGACCTTTTCCGCGTTGGCTCTGGCTTGCGCACGAATATGACGCCTGGATCATATCCCGGACAGAACCGCGACAGCACGGCTCAGCTGGGGGTCGTCTGACCCGGCGGAGGCCGCGCCTGCCTGGACCTCGATCGTCGGCGTCACGCCGACGCCCTCCAGGCGTTCGCCATCGACGTGGACATCTTCGACTGCGAGCAGCAGCAGGCCGCTTCCGATGAGGAATGCGGTGGCGGCAAGAACAGCGCCTTCTGTCCGGGTGCCGATGAGCTCGCCCAACCGGTACTTTTTGAACCCATAGGCAAGGACCTCCTTGCCGCTGCGCGTACGGCCGTTGATGAGCATAGCAACGGGCTTGCGCCACTTCACATTCACGAATTCACTGGTGCCGCTTCGGCCTGTCACCTGCATGGTAGGCGCGCGGGCACTGAAGAGATCGAGATATTGGGGTTGCGCGCCGCCCCAGCCATCCCGCAAATCCCAGATCAGGGCGTCTGCGTCTCTTAACGTCCCTTGAGACAGCAGGGATTCAAGAGCGCGTTGATAGATCGAGCCGGCATAGCACCAAACATGGACATAGCCGATACGTCGTCCGTTGGACTCGATGACGCGCGCACTGGACTCCAACCCATGAAGGAACATTTTGGTGGGCTCGAGATCGACCGGCACCACCGGGACTTGCAGCACCGAGGCGCCCCGATCAATCTCCAGGACGACCGATTTGCCCATCTTTCCGCGGAAGGACCCAATCGGCTCGAATGCGGCCCCGTCAGCAGCGATGATTTCATCACCGGCACGAAGGCCCGCCTGCTGAGCCGGCGTTCCATCGATGACACCAGTGATTGTGTTGCGACCGGTCGCCTCGAAGCCTGAAATGATGCCTATGCCAGGGTACGAAATGCGGCCGTCTGGAAACGCACGCTGCAGTCCCCGCCGTCGCAGTGCGCCGGCAAAGATGTCTGCAAGTTGATAATATTCGGGCTCATCAGGCGTGTAGAAACGCGTGTGCGAGGCGTGCAGCTCTGACAGCATGATATTGATGACGTGCGCCTGAGAGTCCTGGGACGTTGCCCGCTCAACGTCGGGAAGATATCTCTCCCGGACCGCCGGCCAGTCCAGTCCATCGAGATGCGGATCGTAAAAGTGATCACGGACAGTCTGCCAAACGCTTTCGAACGTCGAGACGCCATCGGCGGGAACGTAGGAGTCGTTGGCCTCTCGCTTTAGAGGCTCCGCAGCGCTCGAGGCCTGTGCAGCCACGGCACATGCCGTGACCATGGCTGCCAGCCGCAACACTTGGCGACGCGAAGGCGATGGATCGATAGCCTCTTTCATCGTCTGATCTCGCAGTGACGCGCCCGCCGGGCGCATTCGCCGGCCATGCGATGCCCAACCGTTGGGGAATGCGCGGCGATCGTTGAGGTCACGATATGCCAGACCAAGCGATACTGCCACTACGGTGCTACTTTCCGCAGAACTTTTCGCCTGTCGAGCCGCCGGAGCTTGGGACGACTTACAGGCCTGTTGGCCTGGCCTGAAGGACACGGCCATGTTTGATGCGGCGATCGACCATGCCTACAATTTCCAACGCTCGCCAAAGCCATTGAAAAGCGTCGACAAGCACTTCTCCGGCTCGAAATGCGCAGCCTCTGATTCCGGCTCCGCTCGCCATTGCATCCCCATCCAAGCCTGTCGACGCAGCCTGCCCGCAGCGCCAGGCGCCCAAGATGGCCGTCGTCTGGCGGGCCGCCAGCGGTTGAGCATATTAGGGCCAGGGCGAAAGACGGTTCCAGAATCAGACTTCCGGCATGACCGCCAAATCCATCCTTGCATCGAGAAACCTCCCAACCAGCACGCCCCTTCGAAGGATCCGGCTCGAGCTTAAGAGCGAGACGAGCCCCAGCGCCATCGGCAGCTCGCCGAGCTTGCCCACCACCCTCGCCTGTCGTCGCCCCCCTCTGGGAATGGCGACAAGCATGGCCGGAGGCAGGAGGCGGCACCCGCGTCGCTGGTCGCCGGCGGCCGCCACGAGCGTCTCCACGTCGAACTGCCGCGGCGTGGGATGATCAGGTGTGAGCTGACCAGTCGCCGGCTTGGCGACGACCGGCGCGGGCGGCACGAGCGCTTGGCCCCCGCCGGGACCGGAGCGGCGTCAACCATCTTGACGGACGCGGGCGGCGTCGGCTGCTGCGTTTCAGCCGGTCCGGAGCCAAGCAGCTCCGCACGCGCATCCACCACCGCCTTGCGCTGGCGCAGCGCCGTCTCGTTCTCCTGGGAAGCAGATGCCTGGAGGCCTGACGATCTAGGAACGAGCGAATCCCCCGTTTGTTGAACTTTCTTTAGGAGGAGGAAATCGCATGGCCTACGAAGAACGGGAAACAGGAAATTTGATCGGCAGTGACAAGGTCGAAGGCACTGCCGTTTACGGCGCGGACAATCAGCGGATCGGCTCGATTGAACGTGTGATGATCGACAAGATCAGCGGTAAGGTCGCGTACGCCGTACTCGGATTTGGCGGCTTTCTTGGCATCGGGGAGGATCATTATCCGCTTCCCTGGCAGTCCCTGAAGTATGACACCAATCTCGGCGGCTACGTCACAGGCGCGACTGAGAACCGGCTAAGAGGCGCACCAAAGTACAGCAGCGAACGCAGTTGGAACTGGTCAGATCCTGCGACGGCTCGGTCGGTCGACGACTACTACGCCGGCATCCCTGCTCCTTAGGAGATCTACCGTCTCACTGGAGCGACGGTCCCGATGCGCTTTCCACGCCGTTGGGGCCGTTTCGGCGGTCGCCGGGTCTCAAATTCCGCAGTTTCTCCGGAGCGCGCTGCTCGGTGAAGGATGCCTGCCCGCAGCTGGAACCATCGCACTAAAGAGGGCCAGAGGATCGACCTGTTTCACCGGCTAAGCCAAACCAAGCAAACGGAAGCGCGACGCCACAGAGAGCTGCCATCGGAAAGAATGCCGCTCCTGCGTATCGGGCATAAAGAACACCCGACAGCGACACGAGTGCAGCAGTAACGAGGCCTGAACCAAACGCATAAAGGGCCTGGGCCGTTGCGGCCATCGGTGTTGGGACAACTATCCTCATCATGCGCATGCAAGCGAGATGAAGCAGCGCAAAGGTCAAACCATGCAAGGGCTGTATTATGGAGAGAAGCAAGACGGAGGTCGTCACGCCCGCAATCGACCAGCGTATGATTCCGGCCATAGCAGCCAAGGCGGCCGCGCCATGCACGCCAAGCCGGTCGATCAATGCTGGACCAACAAGAAAGAATACGAAGACTTCTGCAGCCACCGCTTCCGACCACAGGAAGCTTATGACCGAAGTGCCTATTCCAGCGTCGCTCCACCGGATCACGGCAAATGCATCGTGCATCGCGTGGCTGCCATAGACCAAGGCTGAAACCAAAATCAGGACGCGAAACCGTGGGATCGTCAGGAATCCTTGCGCCTCACCCATGGCGAGCGATGGCCCCGTGTTTAGCGCAGCAGCTGGAGGAGCAACAGCGGGCACCAACGCTGTGGCGCACGCCGCCGTGACGAGCAGTCCGGCGTTCATCCAGATGACTGGGGTGAGGTCAGCAGGGCCGATGAGCTGTCCAACGAGCAGCGTGCCCAAAACGAAGGCTGTCGAGCCCGAACCTCGTATCCAGCCGTACTCAAAGGGCTTTTCGGCCATCTGGGGCTTTGCCGCATTCACCGACAACGCATCAGCAATCGAGGTCGTCGGGGCAAGTGCCGCAGCCTGAGCCACAGCCAGGAGAAGCAAGAACCAGAACCCTTCTGCCCAGATCAATGCGACTGCCGCCGCAGCCGCCAACCCGGCACAGCTTGCGAGCACAAGGCGCAGCGAACCGAAGATATCAGCGAGCCTTCCAACACACGGGCCAGAGACCAGGCGCACCAGCATTGCAGCTGCCAAAATCGAGCCAATCTGCTGGGGCGTTAGAGCTCTCGTCTCGAAGAGTTTTGGCCAGAATGGCGATGCCGCGCCGAATGCAGCGTACAAGGCGCCGTAAAGAGCAATATAGGCAATTGGTTCGGTGATACGCATAGTCGATAAGCCTTGGACATGATGGCCCGCGCCTTACACCAGGGTCTCCAGTCAGATTGCAAATCCACACGACCGAAGCAAACCTGATGTTCGACCCACTCCCGTTACAACCCGAACACGAATAGACTGGCTCGCGGTTTGGAGTGAGCGGCATCGCGTCAGGATCGGTCAGCCCGGCTCCAAGCCGTGCTTCCTCAGAGGTACGGTTGCGGGTGTCGCCTTTTGTTCGCTTACACCTTTTATCCAGGTTTGACCTCGTGATCGGTCACCTCGACTTGGTGCGCCTTGGCCCCCGTGGCCAACTGCTCTCTGATTTCGGCTTCGGCGCGCGTGAGGCGCGCCACGCGCCGCACGCCGTCCCAAATCTCTATTGACAGGTGAGCTTCGAGGAATATCTCGGCTCGCCGCCTTGCGTCATCATCGCAGCCAGCCTCGATCTCATAGGTAGCGAGCGCCAGACCGGACAAATCTGTTGCATGTACAACATAGCGCATGGCGGACAACATCGGTGATCCCAGCGGAAGCGCCGTGACCGAGCTAACGCAATTCTGACTCGGCGGAGGGATAAATAGTTCCTGCGACTTAGGGACGGCTTCCGGAGCCGGCGGCGCGCGGTCCTCGCCAAAAATGGTCGCGAACAGCAAGGCGCAACGCACACAGTTGTGCAACACAGCGCAAAATGCCCTGAAACTCCCGTCGCTTCCCTCCGTTGTCTCCTTGGCCTTCCCTCAGGCTTTGGCTCTTGTATCCTGTAGCGTTGGAGTCTCCGGTGCCTGCGTCCCGGCCCTACTGGAAGGGCTATCTGAAGCTGTCCTTCGTCTCCTCTCCGATCGCACTCTATCCCGCGATCTCGGCGGCCGAGCGCGTTTCCTTCCGTCAGCTCAACCGGCGCACGGGTCATCGCCTCAAACATAAGCTCGTCGATTCCGTCACCGGCGAAGTCGTGAACGCCGCCGAGAAGGCGCGCGGCTACGAGCTCGGCGAGAACGAGTTCCTGTTAGTCGAGGACCGGGACCTTGAGCGGGCGAGGAGCGAGCGCCCGCCCCGGGAGCCCTGGAGCTTGTTGCGCCTCGCCGTGAAAGCCCGCCAATCTCTCCCGCCGGCGTTCAAGAGGACGGGAGCGCTGCGAACTATGATGATGAAGCCGGGGCGCTCGAGGAAGCGGCCTCCATCGCGCGGCCGCAGAACACGCGCACAATTGAAATCGAGCATTTCGTTCCCGCTGGGCAGATCGACGCGAGCTATTTCGAGAAGCCGTACTACATCGTGCCGCGCGAGCAGATCGGTCAAGAAGCCTTCGCGGTGATCCGCGATGCAATGGCTCGGGAAGCCGTTGTCGGCCTTGCCCGCGTGGTGCTGTCCTCGCGCGAGCGGGCGTTTTTGGTCGAGCCAACGGGGCGCGGCCTTCGCGGTATCACACTGCGCTTCGCACACGAGCTCCGGAACGCGTCCGAATATTTCACCGAGATTCCAGAGGTGAAGCTGCCTTCCGAGATGATGAAGCTCGCACAGCACATCATCCGGACGAAGTCGACCGATTTCGACCCCGCTCTGCTGGAGGACCACTACCGCAGCGCGCTCCTGCGGATCCTGCGCAAGAAGCAGGCGACGCGCCCCGCGCAGCCGCCTGCCATCAGGCCGTCGCGCGAGAACATCGTCAACCTTATGGATGCGCTCCGGCGAAGCATCGACGCCGACCGCTCGGCAAAACCCGAACGGCGTGGCGCTGGGAAGCCTGCCGCGGCGAGGCGCAGCGCACGTCACCGCAGGACCAGTTAGCGCCTAGACCACACTGGTCACGCGCGACGATCCCGGCCATCTTTCGCGCTGCTCTTAGGACCGAGGGTTTGGAGGAACCTCCCGATAACCAGAAGGGTTCATCTAGGGGGCGGACAGGAGGCAATGTGTTGCTGGTCGAGTCACCGGATAGCACGCAAACTATTGTCGACCCGAGAGATGCGGCCGAATCTGCTGGCCTGAGATACGTTTCCGACGAGCGGCCCGGCATCCGCCGCAACAAGGCGGGGACGGGATTCAGCTACACCCGGGCGGACGGATCGAGGCTCGTCGAGCGTGGTGCACTGAAGAGGATCAAGGCACTGGCGATCCCGCCCGCGTGGACTGAAGTCTGGATCTGCCCGTTTGCGGATGGTCATATCCAAGCAACAGGCCGTGACGCCAAGGGACGCAAGCAATATCGCTACCACGCACGTTTCCGCGAGATTCGGGAGAGCACGAAATACGAGCATGTCGTCGCATTTGCTGATGCGCTGCCTTCCATTCGGGAAACAGTGCGCGATCACATGGGACTACGCGGGCTCCCGAGGGAAAAAGTTTTGGCAACCGTCGTGCATCTCCTGGAGACCACATTGATCCGCGTAGGGAATGACGACTACGCCAGGCAGAACAATAGCTATGGTCTGACCACGCTGAAGAACCGGCATGTCACCGTCGACAGAAGCGAAGTGCGCTTCCGCTTTACCGGTAAGAGCGGCAAGCAATGGTCACTTCGCGTGCGGGATCGACGAATCGCCAAAATTATTCGAGCTTGTCAGGAACTCCCCGGGCAAGAGCTGCTTCAGTACGTCGACGAACAAGGCAATTACCAGGATGTCACGTCGACCGACGTCAACGAGTACCTGAAGGAAATTACCGGAAAGGAGATCACCGCAAAGGATTTCCGAACCTGGGCGGGGACGGTGCTGGCGGCCATGGCGCTCATGGAGCTTGAAAGCTTCGACAGCGCCGCTCAGGCCAAGCGCAATCTTCGTAGCGCGATCGAAAAAGTCTCCGCGCGGCTTGGCAACACGCCGACGATCTGTAGGAAGTGCTACATCCATCCAGAGGTGCTGAACTCGTACATGGATGGCAACCTGGTCCTGGAGCTCAAATCACAGGCCGAGAGCGAGCTTCGGAGCGCTGTGGGCAATCTCAAGCCGGAGGAAGCCGCCGTGCTCGCGTTGCTTCGAGGCCGGCTCGCCAAGGAAGCGGAACGGTCGAGAACCGCTGAGACGAAGCGGTAACTACACGGGCTGCGGGCGAGGCGATAGCAGCCGTCGAGCAGACATACGACGTGCAGAAGAAGAGGCGAGATGGAAAAAGACCGCCCGAAGGCGGTCTTTTCAGTGCAAGGCACCGGGCTAAAATAGATCAGGATCAAACGTGCTCGGCCCGGAGTAGGTATGACCTAACCACCATCCAACGAGAGCTGCCTCACAAAAATAGTTGCAGTTTTGAAATGGTGCGCCTGTCTTGTATGCAGCCCCGGCTTACCGCCCCAGTCACGAGACCGGAGCCGTCACCTTCTAAAGTGGGCCTGCGACGTTGGGGGGCCTAAGGATCGGAAGAGCTTCGTCATCTGCCGACCCGGTCAAACTTTCGAACAAGCAGTCCAAGACGCAAAAAGTCAGACGATTGCGCTGCTAAACAACGGCGTATTACTCGTCATTGCAATCTGCGAGAGTTTAACTCCCGATGCGTCACCAACAATCGGGCGAAACAAGCCCGAGGGGATATGCGCATCAGCTGGCATGCTGTACTGAAACGTCGCGAACGAACTAGCCTTTGCCATTGCGGTTAGTGAACCGGGCGTTGCCGAGGCCCGTGCCGATCGTCAGCACGCCCCAGCGTTTCACGTCCTTCATGAACGGGATTTGGGAGAGGCCCTGCACGACGCCATCGTTGTGCATGACGATGGCCGTGTCGTGGTCGCCGATCCGCGGGATGGCTTCGACTAGACTTGCCGGCAGGTTGAACTTGCTGCTCTCCCAATTACCAGGCAGGTTCTGTGCGCCTTTCTCAATCGACCCGTCGCGCTCAATAACGCCGGGACACGCGATACCGATGAACGGCGCCAGCTCAAATCCTTCCTTGTCCGCCTTCGCGATGAGGTCCTTCAGCATCCTGACGAGGCGCTTGACCGCGTCCGCGCGGCTCGGTTCGTCGTCGGCATGTCGCCACAGATCCGATTTCCAGACGCTCGCCTTGGAAAGGTCCGGCGACTTCTTGCTGCACGTTTCGACGATACCGCAGCGGATATTGGTCCCGCCGATGTCGACTGCGAGAATGGAGTCATGCCCATCGAAGATCCAGGAGGGAGCGAGGTGCAACGCACCGATCAGGCCTGCCTCGTCCGGATGATGGAGGATCGGCAGGATCTCGATCTTGAAGCCTTCGGCCTTGAGGATGATCTCGGTGCGCGCGATGGCGACTTCGCCGAGCCGGCTATCGCTAAAACCGCCGCCGACCACGATACGCTCGGTCCTCTCCCATGCCTTGGCGAGAAAGCGGCGCGTGACATGGGCGAGCTCCTGCGAGAAGTCCTCGATGGCGCTGTGCACGATCGCAGCCGCCCTGGGGTCGTCGTCGGTCAGGACAGCGTCGAGCTCGTTCTTGCTAATCTCTTCGGAGGGTTCCTTGCCGAACGGGTCTTCGCCGGACTTCCGCAGCGGCTTTCGCCATTGCTCAAGGAGGTCACGGAAGGCGCCTTTGCTGGCCCGGTCCCCGAGGAATCCTTCCTCGTCCTTCAATTCGATGTTGAAGCTGTCAATCTCGACAGATGGCAGACGGGAGGCGCCATGAGCGGCGATGCCAGTGGTCGTAATCGTTTCGTCGGTCATCCTAAACCTTGAACAAGCCGCTCATAATCATTGGGCCTGAAACAACGATGCGGACCGGACGTCCGTTCCTCCGCACCTCACCGCGGCTTGCCTGGTTTTCCGCCGAGGGTGACGCAGTCAAGCTTGCCATGTCTCCAGCCTAGATAGCCCTTGCCCAGCGGTCGTCTGCCATGCGCATGGATGCGCAGCGGCTCGCCCGTTCCTCTTTCACTCGTGGAACCCCTGCATGCAGGACGCGGTTGATCCGTTGCCCGCTTACTTGAACAAGGGGATTTGCGATGGCGAAAAAAACCAGTCGGCGACGCCGCACAGATCCGGAGGCCGAGTGTCCGCAGCCGACACGCAAGAGCTAACAAGGCTGCTGCGCGAGTATGCGCAGCGGACCGCGTTGTGCGGCGGCAACCCGTACCGGGCCAAAGCCTACTCCCGCGCGGCGGACAGCCTAGCCGCCCTCGCGCTCCCCCTCGACGTGCTCATCGCGGAAGGCCGCCTCGCCGAAATACCAGGCGTCGGCGACGCGATCGCTGACATCATCACCAAGCTTCATCGGGACGGCACGCATCCCACTCTCGAGAGGCTTCGGAAGGAGGTCCCCGCCGGCGTCCTCGAGATGCTGACGGTGCCCGGCCTGCGGCCGGACAAGGTGCTTCGGCTCTACAAGGATCTCGGCATCGCCTCGCTCTCGGAGCTCGAGGCGGCGGCCAAGGACGACCGCATCAAGAAGACCAAAGGTCTCGGGGCGGCGCTGCAAACCAAGATCCTGCAGAACCTCGAGATCGCAAAGAGCGGCGAAGGTCGCCTGCACCTGCATCGCGCCGCCGTCCTACTTGAGCATGCCAAGAACTCGCTCCGGAGAGCTCGGCCCGAGCTCAAGCGCATCACGGTCGCCGGCGATTTCCGGCGCGGCTGCGAACTGGTGACCGACTTCGCTCTGGTCGCCGAAGCGGCCAAGCCGCAGGACGCCACCGCCGCTTTGGACTCGTCAGGGCTCAAACTCCACCTCACCTGCCGAAAGCACTTCGGCGCGACGTTGCTGCATGCGACGGGCTCGCCCGAGCACCTCAGGGAGCTGCGGGCCCTCGCACAACATAAGGGGTGGACGCTTGAGCCGGGCGGGCTCCGGAAGGGCCAGCGCTTGGTGGCCACGACCGAAGAGGACATCTACGACGCGCTGGGCCTTCCCTTCATCGAACCCGAACTGCGCGAGGGCCGTGGCGAGATCAAGCGGGCGCTGAAAAGCGATCTGCCCAAGCTGGTCACCGACCGCGACCTGCACGGCATCCTGCACTGTCACACCAACGCCTCCGATGGGACCGAAACCCTGGAGACGATGGCCAATGCCACGCGCGAACGGGGCTTCGAGTATTTCGGTGTAGCCGATCATTCAAGGTCGGCGCACTACGCCGGCGGCCTCTCGCTCGAGCAGATCGAGGAGCAGCACCGCGAGGCGGATCGGCTCAACAGGAAGTTTAGGAGGGACTTCCGGATCCTGAAGGGGATCGAGTCGGACGTCCTCGCCGACGGCTCCCTCGACTATCCGGACGACGTCCTCGATAAGTTCGACTTCGTCGTGGCCAGCATCCACGGTCGCTTCAGGCTGGATAAGAAGGCGCAGACCGAGCGCCTGCTGCGGGCCATCTCCCATCCGTACACCACCATCATCGGTCACATGACCGGACGCCAGCTTCAGCGCCGACCCGGCTATGAAATCGACATCGAGAAGGTCCTTCGGGCGTGCGCCAAGCATCACGTTGCGGTCGAGATCAACGCCCATCCGTGGCGGCTCGACCTGGACTGGCGTTGGCACCAGGCAGCGCTCGAATTCGGCTGCATGATGAGCATCAATCCTGACGCGCACTCGATCGCAGAGCTCGACCACATGCACTGGGGTGTGGAGATGGCCCGCAAGGGCGGTGTTCCGCCGGACCGGGTTCTGAACGCGATGCCGCTGGCCGACATCATGCGACACCTTCGCCGCAGGCGCGGCTCGTTCGCACGTGCAGCTTGAGGCGCCAAGGGCCGATCTCGTTATGAAAGGGTGGTGGCGTCTGTCTCGGCGGAGAGCGAGCACCGTTTCAGCAACGCGCACCAACTCAAGACCTGTTGGTGAAAGCCGGGCGTCGAAGGCGCCCCGCGTCTCAGCGACCGCTTCCCGCCCGGCCTGAAACGATTCGCCTCGGAGACTACAGACTCAGCGTCCAAATACTCGTGATGGGCGTACTAAGACCAGCGGTGTCGTCCCCGCAAGGCCCGCGCCAGTGGCCAGCGAGGCGGTCATCTCCTGCCCACCCTGTAGCGCTTCCGCGAAGGCTGCCGCCATTCGAGGTGGGGAACGAATCGGCCTCGCGGCGTTGAATCCGCATGTGTGCCGTGGCGTTGCGTCAGTCTCGTGTGGGAGTATCGCGCGTCGCCGGCGCTCGCAAAGCTGCTATTCCAGGTTACATCGAGCCGTGCGACCCCACGTTGCGGGGGCATCCGCCGCGCGGCGACGGTTGGGTCTACGAGATCAAGGCTGACGGCTACCGCGCGCAGCTCCGCCTTCAAGATGGAGATGTCAACGTCTATTCGCGGATGGGCTTAGACTGGACCGAACAGTTCTCGTCCCTCGCGTCCGCGGCCTGCGAGCTGAACGCGAAGAGGGCGATCATCGACGGCGAGGCGGTGGTTTACGGTAGCTCCGGACTGCCTGATTTTCAGCAGCTCCGGCGCGAGCTCGGCAAGAAGCGCAGCGGCCGTGTGCGCTATCACGCCTTCGATCTCCTGTACCTCGACGGCTACGATCTACGTGGCGCCGCCTATGAGGAGCGCAAGCGGTTGCTGCAGCACCTGCTGAAGGATGCGCCGAAGACCTTCATCTATGTCGTGCCTCTCGAGGCGAACGGCGACGAGATCTTCGAGAAGGGCTGCGAGCTTGGCCTGGAAGGTCTCGTCGCGAAACGCCTTGGTCAGCCGTACCGCTCGGGCCGACAGGAGGCCTGGATCAAGCTCAAATGCAAGAAGAGCGAGACTTTTCCGATTGTTGCGTTCGTGGAAAAGCTCGGAGCGCACCCCCGCAAGATTGCCTCCCTCTACGTCGCTCGTCGGGATAACGGAAAGCTGCTCTACGTCGGCAAAGTCCGCACCGGCTACACGGAGACGACGGCGCGTGAGTTGCGCGAGCGGCTGGATCCGCTGATCCGGCGAACATCGCCATTACACATCAGGGTCAAGAAGCCAAAGGCGACCTGGGTCCAGCCCACCGTGAAAGCCGAGGTGGAGTATGGAGCCCTCACAGACGACGGCCTGCTGCGCGAAGCCGTGTTCAAAGGCCTGCGTGACGACCTCACGCTGCGAAACGTCAAGGCGCCCCGACTAGTGCCCTCCTCCCCCACCCGGCCGAAGCTCGGAGTGCCTAGGGAAAACATTCTGCAACTGCTCCCGGATGCGGCGGTGCCCTCGAAGGAAGAGCTCGCGGACTATTGGAGGCGGGTCTGGAACAAGGCGCTGCCGCATCTCGGCCATCGCCCGCTTAAGCTCGTCCGGCACGTGCACGGCACGACCTTCTACCACAAGGGGCCGCTTCCGAAGGATATTCCCGAAGCCGTACACCAGCTCCGCATCCAAAAGCGCGAGGGAGGCCAAGGGACCCGCCTTTGGGTCGACAGTCTCGACGGCTTTCTCGGTCTGGTTGCGATTGGAGCTGTCGAGCTGCACCCCTGGAATTCGACGGTTGACGAAATCGAACTCGCCGATCGTATCGTAATCGATCTCGATCCTGGCGAACGCGTTGAGTGGGAGATGGTGGTCGACACCGCGCTGGAATTTCGCGACCTGATGAAGCGGGAGGGCTTCGACACTTGGCCCAAGCTCACGGGCGGCAAGGGAATCCATTTGATGGCGCCTCTTGCCGAGCCCATGCTGCACGACCAAACGCATCGCATCGCACGTGGGTTGGTGTCCGATTTCGCCTCGCGCGATCCAGCGCGGTACATCTTATCGGCACTGGCCCAACGCAACGGACGCATATTCCTTGACTACTGCGAAACGGGCGCGGCAGCACCGCTGTTGCCGCCTATTCACCGCGGGCACGCCAAGGCTTTCCAATTGCCCCACCTGTGACTTGGAAACGCGTCGAGCGAGGCGCGAGGCCGGATGCGTTCACGATCGAGCGTCCGTTTCGGGTGAAGAGGAGGTAAGAGCATAGCGGACGCATTCGATCAGTTTTGGCAATGGGTGACAAATCGCCCAGCAGCAGGCCGTGCTTGTGTCGACAGCGTGTGTCGACACATGCCAGACCTCCCGAGCGCATCGACGGCGTGGCTCTGGTTTTCGAGCACTCCCCAGATTAATGGCCGGACAAGCACCTGTAGACGCGGACGGCCCGTCCCTTGCTCTGGTCGAGCAGCTTGACGACCAGCTTCAGTGCCGCGCCGCAGCGGGGGCAAAAGCCGGGTTGGCGGAGGTTCGTCACTCATGCCCGCGCCCGATCGACGTGCGGCAATGACGTTGAACGAGCTCGAACGTTCCGATGAGTCAGCGGCCTACCTGTCCGGCGCGAGTGGGGACTCATCCGCGTCCGCCTCCGGAGACGACTCAATCGTCTTGTGGCCAAGGAACGTGTCGGGGACCGGCAGCTCCAGAACTTTGCGCGCTTCCGCCAGCAGGCGCCGCATTTCCGCCGCGTGCTCCGCGTCGGTCGATAGGGGGTAATAGCATCGGAGCCGATTCGGCAAGGCGCTCTCCTGACATATGCAGGCGGGAGCGCGATCGGTCTCTCAGCCACCGACGCCCACGGGCAGAGCCTTGGCCGGTGATGTGAACTAACGAATATTGCCGGGAAAGGTTGCCGACCGAAGTATCCGCTGAGCCCGATGCCGATGCCGATGCTGATGCCGGTCAGCAAAGCACGATAATTCTTCCGGTTGTCGCTGAACAGGCAGAGCGCTAGGCGCCAAGGAATCGGACGAGGTGGTCGCAGAACGTACTCTCAGCTTCCTCGGCAACGAAGTGACCGCTGTCCTCGACGACCCACATGTCGGTCGCAGCGCGGCGCGACTTGCTGGGCGAGCTTGTCGGGCGACCACCGATGGTCATCACCGGCATGACAAGCCGGCGATCACTCAACGAAGCCACCAGGGCGGCGTCGGCCTTGAGCGCGCGATAAAGGTTGAACCCGGCCGTCATCCCGCCCGGCTTCGCGTAATGCGAGGCGTATTCGGAGATCGCCTCGTCGGCGACCGCGTCCTTGCGATGAAACCATGACCTGATCTGAGCCGCGATATAGTCGCGCTCGCGACCCTTCGTTAGAAGTTCCGGAATCTCGGGCGCCATGTGGAACCCGTAGTGCCATAGGCCGCCGCGATGCGTCCATGTTCTCGGTGCCCGGCACCGAACAATCGACGAGCACCAACTTCGAGAGGGACTCCGGCGCTAGCAGGGCGAGCACGAGCGCCGACTTTCCGCCCATGTCGTGACCGACGAGATGCGTGCGACCGCCCGCTTCCAGTTCGATCAATTGCCGGACGTCCTCGGCGCGATGGTGCGGTTATCGTATCCGGACACCGTCTTCTCCGAGAGGCCCGTGCCCCTGATGTCAAGCGCGATCAAGCGATATCGATCGGCCAGCCTGCGCATCACGCCCAGCCATGCGAAGGACGTTTGTGGCCACCCGTGAAGCAACACGACGTTGGGACCTCAACCTGCGACCCGATAATGAATGTCGCAGCCATTCAAGCGGGCCACCCTGGATTCAATCTCGCCAGAACGTGCGAGCGCCTGCGGGGCCGTTGTGGCGAGGGTCGCGCCGGCCAGGGTCTTGAGGGCATGGCGACGTCCGATGTCCACGAGCATTTCCATTTTCATACTGTCGGCCCCAATTTGGCATGAGGCGGCACTTGGACATGCTGCCACCATGCTGCGCCTGGAAACCACCTCAGCGGGGGGTGCCGGCAAGCCCATTGAGCTCATCGATTACATCATCCGGCAAATCGAGTTCGGCTGCGGCCAGATTCTCGCGTAGATGCGCGACGGACGAGGTGGTGCCGGGGATAGGAAGGATGTTGGGCGCGCGACGGAGCAGCCAAGAAAGCGCCACCTGCATCGGCGTTGTGCCGAGGCGAGCCGCGACACCGGTCAGAGTCGACGATTGCAGAGGGGTGAACCCGCCGAGCGGAAAGAACGGCACGTAGGCGATGCCGTCCCCGCAAGGTCGTCGATCAATGCGTCGTCAGACCTGTGGGCCAGATTGTACTGGTTCTGCACGCAGACGATCTGCAAATCTTGCGTCCTTCCGCGACCTGCGTGGCGGTCACGTTGCTCAGCCCAATATGCCTTATCAGGCCTTGACGCTGGAGATCCGCCAAGACGTTCAGCGGCGCTTCGATCGAGCCCTCGGCCGGGCCATGCCGCTCGATCATGACGCGAAAATTGACGACATCGAGCGCGTCGACCCCGAGATTCCAAGTTGTCGTGGACCGCCTGGGTGAGCTCTTCGCGCGAGAAGGCCGGATTCCACGAAGCGTCTTCGCCACGCCCAACGCCGATCTTGGTGACGATGACGAGGTTCGTGGGCTAGGGATGCAGCGCCTCCCGGATCAACTGGTTCGTGACGTGCGGGCCGTAGAAGTCGGCTGTCGATATGATTCACGCCAGACGCGAGAGCCGCTCGCAGCACAGCCAATGCCGCGGCGCGATCCTTCGGCGGACCGAACACGTGGGGGCCAGCGAGCTGCATGGCGCCGTAGCCGAGCCGCTTCACGCGGCGGTCTCCGAGGCCAAAGGTGGCGGTCGGCTCAATGTTGAGCACAGGTCATCTCCATAAAACCAATGGTCGGTAGATAGACGTTGCCCGTCTGCTCGATAACTGGGTAAATCCGAACGGGTTGTTCGGAGAGGCGAACAGTGAAGGTCGATCTGGGTGAACTGAACGCGTTTGTGACCGTCGCGCGGGCCGGAGGCTTTCGCGACGGAGCTCGCTCGAGCGGGGCCAGCGCGTCAGGACTCAGCGAAGCGGTAACCAGGCTGGAAGCGCAACTTGGCGTCAGGTTGTTGCACCGAACGACGCGAACCGTGGTGCCCACCGAGGCGGGTCAGCGTCTCCTCGAGCGGCTCGGGCCAGCATTCGCCGAGGTGGAAGCTGCGGTCGACGTCGTCAACAACTACCGCGACAGGCCTGCAGGCACGCTGCGTCTCAATGTACCCGTGAGCGCAGTACGCCTGGTGTTGCCCGCTATCGTGCCGCGCTTCCTTGCGGCTTATCCGGTCATTCGACTGGAGGTCGTTGCGGAGGATAATTTCATCGACGTTCTGGCGGCGGGTTGCGATGCTGGCATCCGATACGACGAGCGTCTGGAGCAGGACATGATCGCGATCCCGATCGGACCTCGCATTCAGCGGTTCGCAACCGCGGCCTCTCCAAACTATCTCGATCGCCACGGCCGGCCCGATCATCCTCGCGACCTCCTTAACCACGCTTGCCTTGGCGGTCGTTTTTCGTCCGGTGCGATGGTGGACCCGTGGGAGTTTGAACGGGAGGACGAAATCGTTCGCGTCGAACCCAAAGGACCGCTGCTGGTCATTGTTGGGACGGCGACAGATCTCGCCGTTGCCGCCGCCATCGCCGGTACTGGCATTATCACCCTCTTCGAGGACTGGCTGCGTCCCCATCTCGCCAATGGTCATCTCGAGCCGGCCCTCGAACCATGGTGGCAAAGCTTCTCGGGTCCCTTTCTCTACTATCCTGGCCGACGTCTCGTGCCGGCGCCGTTGCGCGCGTTCATCGACTTCGTAAGGGGTGCACTGTCGCACTCACCGCCTGGAGTGACGCCAACCGCGTAGGCAAGACGTTCGCCAGCAGCGAGAAACGCAACCTTTTGGGTCAGTGACGGCCCGAAGCGAATCCAGCCCCGTGCGGGCACGACATGAGAATATGAGACCCAGTTCACAAGGCGGCAGCGCCCGTATGCGGATCAAAGCCCGAAATCCAGTTGCGGCTCAGCACCAATTGCGACGTGCAAGGACGACAGTGAGACCCCCAAAAGCCGAACCGACTTCGGAAAAGGCATGTTGTCCAGCAGCAGGTCGACTGCCACTTCGGCGAGGCCATCGCGGTCGGCGACTGACGAAGGGAGGGACCGGCTGCGGGTGATGATCTCGAAGTCGGCGAACTTCACTTTGAGAGTCACCGTTCGCCCAAGGGTGCCGGCGGATTCGCAATGTCGCCAGACCTTGTCGATCAGCGGTTCAAGCTCGGCGATCATGGTCTTGGCCTCGGTAAGGTCTGTCGAGAATGGTGTTCTCCGCACCGACGGACTTCCGGATGCGGTTGGGTCGAACAGGCCTTTCGTCAACGCCGCGCGAAATCCAATAGTAGTAGGCGCCCGACTTGCCGAAGTTCGCGTTCATGAACTGCAGCGTCCGGTTGCGCGTGTCGAGACCGGTGAATATGCCCAAGGCGTTCATCTTAGCGCTCGTTGCGGGGCCTATCCCGTGGAATTTGCCTACAGGAAGCGTTTCCACGAAGGGCGGCTCCATCTCAGGCGAGATGACGAACTGACCATTGGGCTTGCGGGCTTCATAGCTCGCGGCCGCCACGATCCCGCGCTCTGCCGAGCCGCCCACCGCGACCGGCTTTCCGCGCAGGTCCGGATTGTCGCGCTGTTCCACGGGCGCATAGAACGCATCCATGTCGATATGGATGATCTTGCGGTGGGACGTTCGAGTCGCCTTGCTCTGAATCGGACCGGACCATCGCTAGATTATAGACGATCGAGATCCGGCCGTCGCAGCTCAGACTAGGTCCTTGGGCGGACACTCGGGGCAGGTATCGCCGACAAAATCCAAAACCTCTGTGATTGCATCTGTGGCTTCGTCCGGAGAAACGCCTGCCGGCGGATCCCGACGAGCGATATCATAGGCGCGGTCGCGGGCGTGCGGGTCGGCGCGATCCTGCATCCAACCGTGCTGCTCGCATTCGCGGATAGCGCCGGCTTCCTGCAGCACGGAGATGGCCCAGCCGCGCAGCGTCCGGATTGCCGGTCTTCTTTGTCGCGTCATCAGCATCGAGATCGCTCCCGCCGGGACAAATCCTTGCGCTGCCCGAGTCGTTCCTAGCGGTTAGCACAGGGCAGGGATTCCAAATCGCTGGAGCCGCCGCTTGTCCACCTGTTCCGCCGCGCTGTGCACAGCCGCGAACTCCAATGTGGCAGCAGCTTGCTACCAAATTGCCTCGCTCACGCGGCCAGTGCCGGGTCTTCCTTCTCGCCCGTGGCGACGATCGCAGTGCCCCGTCCGAAAGGGGCCGCTGCAGCGACTTCGCCTCGTCCCAAGGGGCGCGGAGCCAGACCTCGTATTCATCCGCCGTCGCCAGGATCACCGGCATCGCTTTGGGATGGACGCGTTTGACTTCCGCGTTCGGCTCGCAGGTAAGGAATCCGAACACGTCGGTGGTGATCTCGCCTTCCCTCGCCTTGCGCACACTGGTCCAATTTGTCCAGAAGCCGGCAAAGGCGATCAGAGGCCGGGTCTCGTCCAGAGCGAACCAGACCGGCACTTTCTTGCCCTCGATCGTGTCGTACTCGGAAAACAACGTGAACGGCACCAGGCAGCGATGCTCCGGTCCGAGCCATCGCTTCCAGTGAGCGCTGCTGACATTCCTGATGTTCGTGGTGCCGCTGTCCGGCTCCAGCCGAAGCAATTCCTTGAAATCGACGGTCTGACCCTTCGCCTGCACGTTTTCCGCGCGCTTCTTCGTGGCGTCCATCAGTGCCCGCTGTGAGCTCGGCATGCCCCAGCGTGCCATGACGATCTCGCGTCCTTCGGCACCGCTGCGCACGATCGGCGCGGGGTAGTCGGGGAAAATGCCTGGCATCGATGGCGGGTTGCCGACATTGCGGTTTAGCGCGCCGAACAGACGGCGGATCGCGTCGACGTTCTTGGTCATCGAGTAGAGATACACGATCAAGTCTCCGGGGCGGCCGGGCGGGGGCGCGACATCAGTTGCAGCAGCGTGGCGGACGGGCGACGCCCGGCCTTAGCACATTTGCTGCAGCGGAGCCGACTGGCCAAGTCGTGGACAAATGTGGTCGGCGGATGAGGCAGCACAGCCAGATCCACGTGATTCGATCTCGAGCCATGGATAGCCACCGTTCACCGCCTGGTCGACAGTTGGCGACGGGTCGATCGGCCCGCCATCAGCCCACATTCTCTCGTTCCACGATTCGCAAAGCAGCTTGTCCGCCTGTCGGATCAAGGCCTCGCCTTTGGCGCGGGCGTCATCCGACTGCGAGGCCAGGATCTTCGTCATGGCGCGGGCCCTCCCCAAACTCCTTGGCGAGGGCCTTGCGGTCTCCTCCGGAGAGAGGCGTGGGATGGTGCTTCGGAGCCATCGGACCGTTCTGCCAGCGGCCTATGGCATGTCGTACGATGGCCAGCAGCCGTCTTCCTCGTAGCGCCCGGTCCGCTGCGTGCAGGTGGCGTCCAGGAGCCGCTGCCCAACATCCTTCCAGGATGCGTTGGGACCGTAAAGGCGAGCGGGGATCTCGACCAGTCTGGCGCAGTGGCGGCATCCCACCCTCAGAACATGTTGAGGAATTTGGCTCAGCCGCAGCGTCCCTCCGGAGGGGCGTGCCGGACTGGCATCGGCGCGGGGATCATCCAGAAGCACCTGCCAGTACTCCGGCGGCAGGTCACCGTTCGGGGCCAATCCCGTCTTCGGCGGCGCGCTTCTAACAGCGGCCATCTTTTCCATTTGCTTAGGGGTCGGCATGCGCCAGCTCGCGGGTCGATCGGTCATGTCTTATTAGAACATACCAAGAACATGAGAGTCGAGCCCCGGCCAGAAAAAATGGTATTGCTTCGTGTCCGGGCTGTCGGAACCATGGTCTGCTGTTCGTCTTGAATCCGGCCACCTTTGTTTCGGAGTACCGCGTTTCATGGCCCCTCGTGCCAACTGGAAAGGCTTTCTGCGTCTGTCCCTGGTGACCTGTCCGGTTGCGCTCTATCCGGCGACGTCGGAAAGCGAGAAAATCTCGTTCAACCAACTGAACCGCCGGACTGGACACCGCATCAAGTACCTGAAGGTGGACGCCGACACCGGCGACGAGGTGCCCAACGAGGACATCGTCAAGGGGTACCAGCTCGAGAAGGACCAGTTCATCGAGGTGACGAAGGAAGAGCTCGAGGAAATCGCGCTCGAGTCCACACGCACCATCGAGATCGACGAGTTCGTCGACAAGGCCGACATCGACCCGCGCTATCTGATCCGCCCCTACTACATCCGCCCGGACGGCAAGGTTGGGCACGACGCCTTCGCCGTGATCCGCGAGACCATCCGCGAGATGGACAAGGTCGCGATCGGTCGCGTCGTCCTGACCAACCGTGAGCACATCATCGCGCTCGAACCGCTCGACAAGGGTCTCGTCGGCACGCTGCTCCGCTATCCCTACGAAGTGCGCGGCGAGCAGGAGTATTTCGACGAGATCCAGGACGTCAAGGTCACGAAGGATATGCTCGATCTCGCCAAGCACATCGTGAACCAGAAGGCGGGACGCTTCGAGCCCGAGAAGTTCGAGGACCACTACGAGACCGCGCTGATCGACCTCATCAACCAGAAGCGCGCGGGCAAGCCAATCACGCCGAAAGAGCGGCCCGCATCGACCAACGTGGTCGACCTGATGGAGGCGTTACGCCGATCCGTTGGCAAGGAGGCAGCGCCGGCGAAGGCCGCAAAGCCAGCCAAGAAACCGCGCAAGGCGTCGAGCGGGCAGAAAGAGATGCTGATGCCGATCGAGGGCAAGAAGCCGAAGGAGACGGCGGCGAAGAAGCCGGCGGCCAAGCCGCAGCGGAAGTCAGCCTGAGGTCTGAATAGGAGAGACAGCGTGGATATGAAAGAAGCTTCCGCGATGACCGAAGCCTCCGGCCTGGTCGATGATCAGGACGCCATCGGCGCACCGCAGCCGAGCGACCAGACGGAGTCGGCCGAGACCCGAAGGTCGCTGCACCAGCCTTCGAGCGAGGCGGCACTGCGCTGGGCCGAGCGGCTGCGCAAGGTGACGGTGCAGGCCCCATTATCCTCGCTCTTCGTCGCGTTCCTACTTGGCACCTGGGTCGCGCGCCGGCGCTAGGACAAAGCCGTAGGGCGGCCGACAACCATGGCAAGGAAGCTCAAGACATTTCAGACGTCGCTGGGCTTCTACGATCTCGCGATTGCAGCGCCGTCCATGAAAGCGGCGCTCGAGGCCTGGGGCGCTGGCAGCAATCTCTTCCACCAGGATGTCGCCAACGAGACGGACGATCCCGAAGTCGTCGCCGCGACAATGTCGAAGCCAGGCGTCGTGCTCAAACGCTCGGCGGGATCGAACGGGCGCTTCGCCGAGCACTCTGATCTCCCGTCCGGCCTAGGAGCCGGCGAGAACCAACGGCAGAAGCCTTTTGCTCGAACAGAACGATCTTGAAATTCCGGTGCACCGATCTGATACAACACTTCGTTTCTGATGTGCAGCCTCTACAGCATCACCACCAACCAAGCCACCATCCTCACGCTCTTCCGCGTAATCAATCGCCACGTCGGCAACCTGTAGCCGACGCCGGGGCCTTCCCGTATCCCACACCCGTGATCCGCAACACCGAAGCCGCGACCGAGATGACGCTGATGCGCTGGGGCATGCCGCTGTCGCGGCGCACTGGCGGCCCGCCGCTCACCAACTTCGGCCGCCTCGTGCCGTTCAACGGCATCGCCTAGGCCGACCAATCTGTCCGGAAGCGTATCGGCTCATTCCCCAATCCGGAATGTTGTGAAATAGAAAACGGCGACCGTTGCAGATTTACAACCCGCGCAGCCCTTCGAGATATTAAGCTGGTCCGTCTTATTGATCTCTATTTCGATATAATCGCGGGGGCGAAAAGTGTTTGATATCTATCGCAATGACTAGCGCGACGTGCTCGTTCTAAGCACAGGCTGTACGGTGCCTGTGATTTGCTATCCGAGTAAATGGCGCAAGAGCAGAAAAAGAGTTCTCAAAGTCAGCGACGAGATCAGGTCAGCCGTTCAGAGACACGGCTATTACGTCCGCAGCTTGCGGGTCACCAAGGAGCGCACAATCTAGGTCGAGCAGGTCGGCGGCCGGTGTTCTCTACAGCATCAGCACCTACCAAGCCGCCATCCTCGCGCTCTTCCGCGTGGTCAATCGCTACGTGGGCAACTTGCAGCCGATGCCCGGCTAGTGCCGGCTTGATCCGGCAAGCGAATGCTAGCCGAATTTCGATTACATTTTTTACGCTACTTGCATACGGCAATACCGACTTCCCGCAACCTCATAAGTCTTTGTTAACTACTTCGACGCGAGATTTGAACACGGACATTCCGTTGCGGATCGATGCAGCCGCGATTGTCGCGGCAAGACTAGTCGGCGTTGGGCCTGTTCGAGTGTTGAGTCTCGTGTGTAGTTTCCGATCACCAATATTCTTCATCTTCGCATTTGAAAACGACGTAACCTCAACAATTGCAACTGGCAAAAGAGATTTGCGACAATGTCGACAGTGCTACAATTTCAGCGGCCTTCCAAAAGGAAATCTGAGCCAAGTCCCTCGCGCCCGAGACTGCCTGATATTTTGGCGAACGTCGCCGCTCTACTGTCGCAAGTTGACGCTCTAAAAATTCAAACGCCGGACGACGCGCGTCTGGCGACCTTTCTTCTCGAACTCGCAAATAATTGCATTCGGCTGATCATCGGACAGACTAATTTGGATGAAGCGATCAGAACCACGTTCCTGGCGCAGTCAGCAACAATCGATAAGCGCATTGAAACCGCGCGAAGCCAGACATCGTATCTATTCTAAAAAATTATTAGAAATCGGGCCTTACAGACGATGGGAAACAGTCGAAAGGCAAACCGTGTTCGGTTCGAACACAAGCATACCGTCAGCATCATGGGTGTAGACGGGACATGGCGACGAAGTTGCATTCTGCTCGACGCCTCTGAAAGCGGCGCCAAACTTGAGGTCGAGGGCTCGACCGATCCTCTGACAGCGCAAGAGTTTTTCTTGGTTCTATCCTCTACTGGCCTGGCATTTCGGCGCTGCGAGCTGATCTGGGTTGATGGGGCTCAAGTCGGCGTTCATTTCGTGACAGCAAAGACCAAGCAAAAGGCGAACGCGGAGAAAGCTCTCGTTCGTTCACAATAAGACGAGTTCTGCAAGTGCAGCTTATTTCGTCCCGAGCCATTCCGTTCATCTCTCTCGGAGGGCCACGCCAGAGAAGCGCTACTGCACGACAATCGCAAAGGCTTTATCCTTTACCTTTCCGGCGGCGGCCCATCATCGGTCAGAGAAGAGCGCGTCTTGTTTCTAGAACCGCGAGAGGCTTTGATATGGCTCAATGAGCCTCCAGAAGATCACGGATCATTCTGGGTGTAAGATTGAGGAGTTTCCTTCGGAAATCACAACCCGCATTGCGAGACCTCAGATCGCCGGTTGGTGCGGCACTGCCGATGATCGGTTCTAGAAATGTAGACAGCCAAGCTGCTGCGATCTTATCACCCACGCCCTGCTCCAAAGTGATAGTCTGAGGTTGCGGGAGCATTGCTCATGTTCGATGTTTAACTGAGTGACAAATGTGACCTGCTGGTCGTGCAAATGCGATACCGCCTGGTGGCACATCAGGGAAATGCGCAAGCGAAAGAAGAAGATCGTCAGCGACGAGATCGAGTCAAACGGCACACAGAAAAAGGAAAAATGCTTCGAGATATGCGGCAATGACCCATAAGCAAAAGCAAGTTGACCGGGCAAACATGTTTACGGCAGGCGCAACCGCCTTTGCTGCGATAGCAGCAGTGTTCTCCGTCGTTGCTGCTTTTCGGCAAGAAAGTGCTACCTATGAGAGCCAGCTCTACAATGCGCATGTTGGCGCCGTGGCAACATTTGCGCGAGCGGTGGATGACGCGCGATAATTCTCATTCATTGCTTCAACAAATAGTGGCGCTGCGGAACGATGCGCCTTCATCGCGCGCCGACTTGCGCAGGAGGGCAGTCGATCAAAGGACTGAAGTCGAAAAGGCGACCGGAGTGTTTTCACTCATCTTTCCGTTAGCAGAGTTTCGCCCACTCGAATTCACCTTGAAGGACATGTTAACTTTAATTCGCGAGTTCATAGATAGTCTCGACCAGACCCCGAACGAACCACACGTTAAGTATGATAATCCAAATCAAGCAGCCGAGATTTTCACAAAGCGATACGATAAGTCGACGCTTTGTGTACGCCTGCAGTTAGCGATTTTGGTCGAATGCGCGAAACGTCAGCTTGGAGATGGTCGGCCCGTTAGAAAGGACTTCGCATCTAATTGTGCGAAGTCGTCATATTCAGCGACTTGTGGGAACTCCAGAGTTAGTGACTCCGCTGAGTGTTACAAGCAACGACGTCCGCCTTTAGCCGGTCCGCGATCTAGAAATTGGCCTATGTCTCGTCGAGATTAGCATGTCAGTTTGGCCTGCCAGCGACGCCAGAACAACTGCTTACATTCCTCACTGACGACCACGCAATCCAAGTCCGAATGGCACTCATCGTCGACGACCTTCTAATGCTGAGTTACCCGCCATTTCCAGGGCTCAATTTGGCGCTTCTCCTCGGCCAAATGCGAAACTCAGTATTGGGAAGTGCAAAACCGCGACGCAAGGTCAACGCTTGGCAGTCTGTCCTAATGGAGGCGCCGACGGAGCTTCTTGATTATTTCCCGCAGATCGGCCGCATACGATCGTCACCGGATAGTCGGCGCGGCGATCTCGACGAAGCGAAATCTCATTTCGGAACTCCAGCAAAGATCGCGATCGACTTTTTAAAAATATCGCGCTCCATGCGCAGCCGCTCGTTCTCCCGCTGCAAACGCGCGATCTCCGCCGCGTGGTCCGCCGACGGCAGCGTCGCCTGCGTTGTGGGGCGCCGCGTCGCCGCCGTCGGCTCCAGCCGGACCCCTCGCTGCTCCACCCACCGCCGCAGCACGGAATCGCGCAGGCCAAGCTCCCTGGCAACAGATCCGATCGAGCGC
>NZ_JBANAZ010000082.1:0-39404 GCF_059803455.1 Bradyrhizobium sp. UFLA05-108
CCTCCCGCAGAACAAAAGCGGAAAGTGTAACCCATGTGTCCGGTACGTACCGTCACCTATGTCTCAGGCTGCTCACACGCTTCGCGAGCTACGGCTGGGCAAGCCAGCCTCTGAACATTATTGACGCGAAGCGATCGAAAGGCTGCCGCGCCAAGGCCCAGCGGGCTAAGGCGGGCCTTTCGCCGGGCATGCGACGCCCTGAAAGGGCCCCCGACGGGTCCAAAATTGCCTCCGTTCGGTCATCTTTTCGATTCCCGCCCGAACCACCGTTCCGGCTCCTGTCATCAGCGTGGAGTATCGCCGTGATGAGTGATCTTCGCATCAAGCTGGAAAGGTACGAGTCCAAAGCCGCCCACTGCATGAAAGCAGCTCAAGAAGCGAGCGACGAGGCCGGAAAGGCTTTTTATGAGGAGCTCGCTCACTACTACGACGAGCTGGCAGCGGATTTTCGGCGCGTCCTTGCGAAACGGACCGGAGCCTCGCTGGCAGCGGAATGACCCTGGCTGGTGCGGGTCAACGGTTCGATCCTCTCACCGCTTACCATCGTCTGACGCCCCGCCGCGCGCGCGACATTCAGAAGACTTCTCGCCGAGGTGACCGAAGGGGCTGCCTCAACTGGTTGACTCTTGTCATTTCGGCACTGGGCCATTCCGACCAAGTTGCCAGAGATACTCCATCGGCCAAGCGGACATCACCGGCCGGCATAGTAAACCGCCCGTTAACTCGGGGTTGATATCGTGCGTCGTGTTCGGGTGGTGACCGCCCGGCTGGCCGGGAGTAGCCATCATGCCCGTCGAGATGCTGACTTATGCCGAGCTAGGCGAGCGACTCAGGATATCGCCTGAGGCAGCCAGATCGCTCGTGAAGCGACACCGGTTTCCCCGTTCTCGTTCGAACGATGGGAAGACCCTGGTTCATGTCGATCTCACCGAAATCAGCCATTCCCCCATCACACGTCCCCCCCAAGCTCCGGCCGGTCACCAGGTGGTCACCGCCCTCAGGGAGCACATTGCCACGTTGCAGGCCGATCTCCTGGAGATGAGGGCCATAGCCGGCAGTCATCGGTCCGACTTCGAGAGAGAGTGCGACCGCACCAACAAGCTGCTGGCCGAATTGCTCAAGGCCAACGTCGAAACTGCGGTCGCCCGCGAGAAGGCCGCGCATCTGGAGGGGAGGCTGTCGACAGCGAAGCCACCTTTGAGGCGACGGCTGGCCGAGGCCTTCACCCACATCCCGCTGGACACCATTCGCTGGAATATCGGTCGCACTGCTCGATCCAGCTGACTGAATAGTCGGGGTACCTCGCGGCGGGGTTGGCACCCGGGCTGCGGCGCACGAAGCTGTGCCGTTCGCAGTCCATCTATTTTCCTGTAGTCCCCTTTGTCTTCCTCGTTGCCGCTGGAGGCCGCTAGGAACTCGGCGAGACTCAGGCTTTACTACATATTATTTCCGACTTTTTGCCGGTTCGATGCCCGTTTCCGTTTTGGGAGTTTCGGAAAGTTTTTGCCCGCCAGCTCCGCATCCGCCTGAACAGCGGCTGCGGTTGCTTCCGCTGCTCGCGGCGCTCAAACGAAATCCGCTGGAATGCTGGAGTGCAGAATTCTTTCGCGAGCCGATCGCGAAAGTCAGGCTTCCCTTCACCGATGCCATCCTCGTGCACGACCCGGCAGCCATCAAGCATGTGCTGGTCGACAATGCCGGCAACTACCGCAAGGACCCGATCCAGCGCCGCATTCTCGCCAGCGGTCTCGCCGATGGGCTGTTGAGCGTCGAGGGGCAGCGTTGGGAGATGCAGCGGCGAACATTGGCTCCTCTGTTTGCGCGGCGCACGGTCACGTCCTTCACCTCCGCGATGCTGACGGCGGCCGACCAGCTCGCGGAGAGATGGCGTACCCTGGGGCCGCGGGCAACCGTCGACATCGCGGCGGAGATGACGCTGATCACGCTGAACGTGCTCGCCTTGACCATCTTCTCGGACGGCATTGGTGGCGACTACGACGAATTCCGCGCCGCGATGAGCGCCTATTTTACGGTGATCGGCCGCATCGGCGCCTTCGATCTGCTCGGCCTGCCGCAATCGGTGCCGCGGCCCGGCCGCGGCCGTCTGCGCCGGACGATGGCCTATTTCGAAGGGATCATCGACCAGATCATCGCAACGCGGCAACGGCGGCTTGCCGGCCTCTCTGCGGGCGGGGGGCCCTCCGATCTCCTGACGCTGCTGCTCCGCGCGCTCGATCCCGCGACCGGGCGCGCGATGTCGCTCGCCGAGGTCAGATCGAACATCCTGACCTTCCTGTCGGCGGGACATGAAACGACGGCCAATACGCTTGCCTGGTCGATCTTCCTCCTGTCACAGGCGCCGGATTGGCGGGCGCGGGTGCAGGCGGAGGCCGGGCGCGAACTGGCAGGACCGGTCGAGGGACTTGCGGATCGGCTGGTCGTAACCCGTGCCGTGGTCGAGGAGGCGCTGCGGCTCTATCCGCCCATCGCTGCGTTGAGCCGGATGGCCGAGGGGGCGGATACGCTCGGAGGCCTCAAGATCAAGCCGCGCTCGCTGATCGTGATCGCGCCTTACGTGCTGCACCGGCACCTGCTGTTGTGGCAAAGGCCCGACGCCTTCGATCCGTCGCGTTTCCTGCCCGAGGCGCGCGGGGCGATCCCGCGCTTTGCTTATCTGCCGTTCGGCAGCGGGCCGCGCATTTGCATCGGCGCGTCCTTCGCACTGCAGGAAGCGACCATCGTGCTCGCGGCGCTCATGCATCGCTTCGACATGGAGCTGTTGCCGGCCGCCAAAGTTTGGCCGTCGCAGAAAATTACGTTGCGGCCGGCAAACGGGCTGCCCATGCACCTGAGTACGCGCAATTGCGAGGCTCGGGCGGCTTGCGGATGCGAGACACAGAGGGCGTGATGGAACAGCCAAGCGGACATGAGCAGAATGCGGACCAGATCGCCTATTGGAACGGACCCGGCGGGCAGCGCTGGGCCGATCGCCACGCGACGCAGGAGGTTCTGCTCGGGCCGATCGCCGGGATTCTAATCGATCGCGCGAAGCCGACGCCGGGCGAGCGCGTGCTGGATATCGGCTGCGGCTCCGGTGCGACCACCGTCGCGTTTGCGAAGGCGGTGGCGCCGAATGGCGTTGCGCTCGGCCTCGACGTCTCAGGTCCCATGCTCTCGCAGGCCCGCGCGTTTTCGCCAAAGAACCTGCCGCTCGATTTTGTTCTGGCGGATGCGACGGTCTATCCGTTCGAGCCGGCGAGCTTCGACCTGCTCGCATCGCGCTTCGGCGTGATGTTCTTTGCCGATCCGATTGTCTCGTTCACCAACCTGCGCCGCGCGTTGAAACCTTCGGGGCGGCTGGCTTTCATCTGCTGGCGCGAGCCGCGCGAAAACCCCTGGATGATGACGCCGCTGATGACGGTCTACAAGCATGTGCCCAAGATGCCGCCGGTCGGGCCGGAGGATCCCGGCCCGTTCGCCTTCGCCTCGGAAGAACGCGTAAGGCGCATCCTGAATGGTGCGGGCTTTGTGGACGTGGCGATGGAGCCGCATAACCTTGCGATGGATATCGCGATCGGCGGCGGGCTCGACGCGGCTGTCGACGGCTCTGTTCAGATCGGCCCCGCCAGCCGCGCGCTGCAAGGCCATCCGCCGGAGACCGTTGAGGCCGCCAAAGGCTCGATCCGCGAAGCGCTGGCGCCGTTCGTCGAGGGGCAGTCGGTGGCGCTGCAAGGCGCGATCTGGATCGTGACGGCGAAGGCGGCGTAGGCGTCGTCACACCACGTTGTCGGGCGCCAGCGCGCAGCTGTTGTCCTGGCTGGTCTCGATCTGGATCGTCGTGTGACCGATCCGGTGTGAGGTTTTCAGGAGCTGCGCCGTCTCCATCAGGAAGGCGTCGCCGGGGTGGCCGCCCAGCATGACGAGGTGACACGTTAGCGCCGTTTCCGTGGTCGAGATCGGCCAGACGTGCAGATCGTGGATGTCTGAGACACCGGGCCGCTGCATCAGAAAGCCTTTGATGGCGTCGAGGTCGGTGCCTCGTGGTGCGGCGGCCATCGACATGTCGATGGAGCTGCGGAGCAGGCCCGTCGTGCTCCAGAGGATGACGGCACAGATCAGGAGGCTCGCCAGCGGATCGAGCCAGAGCCAGCCGGTCCACATGATCAGCGCCGCCGAGATGACCACGCCGAGCGAGACCGCCGCGTCTCCGGCCATGTGCAGGAACGCGCCCTGGATGTTGATATCGTCCTTGCGGCCGCTTGCGAACAGCATTGCGGTCGCGCCGTTGATGAGGATGCCGATGCCGGCGACGATCATCACCGTGACCCCGGCGATCGGCTCGGGCTCGCGCAGGCGCAGGATCGCCTCCCAGCCGATCGCACCGGTTGCGACCAGGAGGAAGACGGCGTTCGCGAGGGCCGCAAGGATGGTCGAGGCGCGGAAGCCGTAGGTGAAGCGGCCAGTGGGCGCGCGCCTGGCGGCGACCGATGCACCCCAGGCCATGACGAGGCCGAGCACGTCGCTCAGGTTATGGCCCGCATCGGCAAGGAGTGCGGTCGAATTGGCGATGTAGCCGTAAACGCCTTGCGCGACGACGAGCGCGGTGTTCAGCGAAATGCCGATCGCAAACGCCTTGCCGAAGCTTGCCGGCGCGTGGACATGCGCACCGTGGCCGTGCCCGTGGTCGTGCCCGGCATGGTCGTGGTGGTCACGGTGGTGATGATGGCCGGCATGGTGGTCGTCCTTGTCCACGTCTACCGCTCCCCGAAATCGGCGTGCGCCAAATCAAAACCCATTTTAGGCGTTTCGCGGGCATCGTCACGACGGAACAGCACGTAGAGCGCCGGCAGGATCAGAAGCGTCAGCACGGTCGAGGAGATGATGCCGCCGATTACGACGGTCGCGAGCGGCCGCTGCACCTCGGCGCCGGCGCCGGTCGCAAGTGCCATCGGCACGAAGCCGAGGGAAGCGACCAGCGCGGTCATGAGCACCGGGCGCAGACGCGTCAGGGCGCCTTCGCGAACGGCCTCGACGAGCGGCGTGCCCTCGCTCCGCAGCCGTTCGATGAAGGCGATGATGACGAGGCCGTTGAGCACGGCCACACCCGAAAGCGCGATGAAGCCGACGCCGGCGCTGATCGACAGCGGGATGCCGCGCAGCAGCAGCGCCGCGATTCCGCCGGTGAGCGCCAGCGGCACGCCGCTGAACACCAGCAGCGCATCGGCCGCCGACCCCATGCTCATGAACAGCAGGAGGAAAACCAAAAGTAGCGCCACAGGCACGACAATGGTCAGCCGCTTGGTCGCCGAAACCAGTTGCTCGAACTGGCCGCCCCAGCCGATCCAGTAGCCGGGTGGCAGCTTGACCTTCTGCGCAACGGCATCCTGCGCCTCGGCGACGAACGAGCCGAGATCGCGCTCGCGGACGTTGGCGGTGACGACGATCCGCCGCTTGCCGTTCTCGCGGCTGATCTGGTTCGGCCCTGGCGTCGCCTCGACGGTGGCGACGGAGGACAGCGGCACGTAACGCATCTGCGTCAGCGGCGAGGCGGCGAACGCGGTCCGCAGCGGCGCCGTCTCCTCGCTGGGCGGCAGCGGAATCGGGATCGCGCGGATCGAATCGAGATTGCCGCGCAGGCGTTCCGGTAGCCTCACCACGATGTCGAAGCGCCGGTCGCCCTCGAATAGCTTGCCGGCCGACTTGCCGCCCACCGCGATCTCGATGATGCCCTGCACCTCGCTGACGCTGAGGCCGTAGCGGGAGAGGGCCTGGCGGTCGAGCCTGACGGTCAGGATCGGCAGGCCGGAAACCTGCTCGGTCTTGATATCGGTCGCGCCGCGAATGGTCCGGATCGCCGCCTCGACCTGCTTCGCGGCGCCCTGGAGGATGTCGAGATCGTCGCCAAAGATCTTGATGCCGATGTCGCTGCGCACACCGGAGATCAGCTCGTTGACGCGCAACTGGATCGGTTGCGAGATCTCGTAGTTGCTGCCGGGGATTTCGTCGGCGGCCTTGTCGATCGCCTCGATGACCTCCGATTTCGGCTTGCCGGGGTCCGGCCATTCGGCGCGCGGCTTCAGCATGATGTAGCCGTCGGTTTGGGCCGGCGACATCGGATCGGTCGCGATCTCGGCGGTGCCGATGCGGGTGAAGAATTCCTTCACCTCCGGAATCTGCCGGATGCGTTTCTCCAGGGCCTTCTGAAGATCCAGCGACTGGGTGAGGCTGGTGCCGGGAATGCGGATCGCAGCCAGCGCGACGTCGCCCTCGTCCAGGCTCGGGATGAACTCGCCGCCCATCCTTGATGCCGCAACGCCGCTGGCGATCACGATGGCGGCAGCAGCAGAGGCGACGGCACGGCGATTGTCGATGGCGAGGCGGAGCAGGGGAAGATACATGCGTTTGGCGCCGCGCATGAACAGGTTGTCGATCTCCGACACCTTGCCGGTGACGAGGATCGCAACCGCCGCCGGCACGAAGGTGATGGAGCACAGCACGGCCGCGGCCAGCGCCATCAGAACGGTGAGCGCCATCGGCGTGAACATTTTTCCTTCGACGCCGGTCAACGTCAGCACCGGCAGATAGACCACGGCGATGATCAGCGTCCCGAACAGGCTCGGCTTGATGACCTCGCGCGAGCCGCGCAGGATGGTGCGCAGGCGCTCAGGCGTGGTGAGCAGGCCGCCTTTCGCCTGCTGCGCCTTGCCGAGCATCCTGAGACAATTTTCGACGATGATCACCGCGCCGTCGACGATGATACCGAAATCGATCGCGCCGAGACTCATCAAATTGGCGCTCATTTTGGTCCCGACCATGCCGGTGATCGTCAGCGCCATCGAGAGCGGGATCACGCAGGCCGTGACGAGGGCGGCGCGGATGTTGCCGAGGATCAGGAACAGAACGGCGATGACCAGGGCGGCGCCTTCCAGCAGATTGTTCTGGACGGTGCGGATGGTGGCCTCGACCAGATGGGTGCGGTCATAGACCGTGCGCGTGACGACGCCTTCGGGCAGCGATTTGGCGATCTCCTCGAGCCGGGCCGCGACGCGGCGTGCGACGGTGCGGCTGTTCTCGCCGATCAGCAGCATGGCGGTGCCGAGGACAGTCTCCTCGCCGTTCAGGGTTGCCGCGCCGGTGCGCAGGTCGCGCCCCTCGATCACCTCGGCGACGTCCCTGACCCGGACCGGATTGCTGCCGCGCGCGCCGATCACGATGTCCTGGATTTCACTGACGTTGCCGACCTGGCCGGGCGAGCGCACCAGATATTGCTCGCCGTTGCGCTCGATATAGCCGGCGCCGACATTGGCGTTGTTGGCGGCGAGCGCCGTCATGACATCGCGGAAGCCGAGCCGGTAGGCCATCAGCTTGCCGGGATCGGGCAGCACGTGGAATTGCCGTTCGAAGCCGCCGATGGTGTTGATCTCGATCACGCCGGGCACGTTGCGAAGCTGCGGCTTGATGATCCAGTCCTGCACGGTGCGCAGGTCGGTCAGCGAATAGTCCTCGCCGCCTTGCGCCTTATCAACTTGGATCTTGGCGCCCGGTTTCGCCTCAACCGTGTACATGAAGATTTCGCCCAGTCCGGTCGAGACAGGACCCATCGCCACTTCGACGCCGGCGGGGAGTTGGTCCTTCACCTGCTGGATGCGCTCGCCGACGACCTGGCGCGCGAAGTAGATGTCCGTGCCGTCCTTGAAGACCACGGTGACCTGGCTCAGGCCATAGCGCGACAGCGAGCGCGTGTAGTCGAGGCTTGGCAGGCCGGCCATCGCGGTTTCGACCGGAAAGGTGATGCGTTGCTCGGTCTCCAGCGGCGAATAGCCGGGCGCGCGGGTGTTGATCTGCACCTGCACGTTGGTGATGTCGGGGACCGCGTCAATCGGCAGACGCTGGAAATCCCACGCGCCGTAGGTCAGTGCGCCGATCGCGAGCAGCATGATGAGCCACCGCTGACGGATCGAAAAGGCGAGGATGCGCTCAATCATGATCGGCGTCTCCCTTGCCCATCTCCGCCTTCACGACGAAGCTGTTCTCGGCGACGTAACGCTCGCCGGCCGATAGCCCTGCCTTGATCTCGACATAGCGCGGATCGGACTCGCCGAGCTCGACCGGGCGTGCCTCGATCTTGTCGCCATCCTCGCGGACGAAGACGATGGTCCGGTTTTCCAGTGTCTGGATGGCGCTGGCCCGGACCGCCACAGCGACGTTGCGCGCGGCGAGGATCAGCCGTGCGGTGACGAACAGGCCCGGCCGCAGGCGTCCGTCGGCGTTCCCCAGCACGACGCGCGCCAGCGCGGTCTGGGTCTCGCTGACGCCGACGGGGGCCAGGTAGGAGATCGTGCCCTTGATCTCGCCGCGGCCATCGTCAGGATTGATCAGGACTTCGTCGCCGAGGTGCACGCGCTTGATGTCCTGGCGATAGATCGAGAGGTCGACCCAGATCGTAGAGAGATCGGCGACGACGAAGGCTGGCTTCTGCTCGGAGGCATATTCGCCGAGCGAAATCTGCCGGTCGATGAGCGTGCCGCCGATCGGCGCCTTGAGGTCGTAGGCCGTCAGGCTCTGATTGCTTTCGATCGACGCTAGCAGCTCGTCCTTGGCGACGGTGTCGCCGATCCGCTTGCGTATCGATTTGGCAATGCCGGGGAAGCGCGGCGTCACCTGCACCACGGCCTCCTGGTTGGCGCGCAGCACGCCGTTGAAGGAGAGCGTATCGGTCAGCGTCGCGCTTGCGGCTTCCGCGAGCGTCACGCCCGCTGCGGCAAGCTTGACGTCGGAGATCCTGATGCGATCGGCGCCGTGCTCGTCCTGCTCGACATGCGCGTTCGCCGGCTTCTCCGGCGTCTTGTCCTGGGCTTGGCTCGCGGTTTCGACCTTGGCCGGCGCCAGCATGGCGTAGCCATAGGCGCCGAGTGCGGCGGTGACGAGAGCCACGAGGATGGTCGAGGATGTCTTCATCTGGCGCTCTCCCGGGCAAGCGTGAGGGGATTGCCGACGAGGCCTTCGATGGTGGCGACCGCGGCATGGAAGTTCTGCTGCGCTTCCTGCTCGCGCAGGCGCGCCTGGACGACGCTGGCTTGCGCGTCGAGCACTTCGAGCAGCGTGAAGCGGCCCTGGCCGTAGCCCTGGGAAATGGCTTCCGCCGCTTCCTGCGCCTTGGGGATCGCGGTCTCACGCAGCACGGCCAGCTCGCGCAGCGAGCCCTGGAGCGAGTCATAGGCGCGACCGGCAATCACGATCAGCGTGTTGCGATTGGCTTCGCGCTCGGCCTTCGTCTTGGCGAGACTTTCCTGTGCCGAGAGGATGTTGCCCTGGTTCTGGTCGAACACGGGAATCGGCACCGAGACGGTGAGGCGCACCGCGTCGTCATTGGTCTCGTTGAAATGGCGCCAGCCGGCGGCGATCCGCACGTCCGGATACGGTTTCAGGCGCGCCAGCAGCAGCTCGGCGTTGCGCTGCGCAAAGACGGCGGTCCAGCGCACCAGTTGCGGATTGGCATCGATGGCGGCGACAACCGACTGGAACGAGGGCGGACGGCCGGTGGCGTCAAGCCGTCCGGAGACATCAGCGAATTTCGGCGTGGGATCGCCCATCAACACGGCGAGCTCGCGCCGAGCGCTGGCAAGCGTCGCCTTGAAGCGCTCGCGGTCGGCCTTCACCAGCGCGGAGGCGACCTCGGCGCGGCCGGTCTCGGCGGGCGAAGAGGCGCCGGCCTCGACACGGCGGCGGAGCAGGGGCGTCAGGCGATCGATCGCGGCGACCTGCTCGTCGAGGATCTGGATGCGGCGCTGGGCGCCGAGCACGCCGAGGAAGGCGATGGCGGTCTCCGACAGCACCTCGAGCCTGACAGCCTTGCGCTGGATTGCGGCGACTTCGACACCGGCGCTACCCGCGGCTATTCGTGCCTCGCGCTTGCCGAACAGCTCGAACGCCTGGCTGATCTGGAGCGTGGTCTCGGCCGACTTCGTGCCGCGGTAGATGCCGGAGCCGAAGGAATTGTCCTGCTCGTAAGTAAGCTCCGGGTTGAGCAGCGCACCCGCCTGAATGCGCTGTCCTGCCGCGATGCCGACGTCGCGTTCGGCTGCCGACAGCCGCGGGCTCGCGGCCAGCGCGCGCGTCAGCGCGGTGCGCATGGTCAGGGTCTGCGCGTCTGCGGACTGCGCGAGCAGCGCGTTGATCAAGAAAGCCGACGCGCACGCCAAGCGCGCGGCAGTTCGCCTGCAAAACATGGAAACGACCTGTGGAGGATGAAGCTAAGAGGCGCGCGAGCGCCCCGACCAATCCGTTCAGGCAATATGTTTGGGAGGCGGGGAGTCCGTGTCGGGGACCACCCCGGCGACGGCGGGCAGGCGAGGTGGCTGCGGAGCGGCGACGAGGGCGTTCAGCGTCCCGGCCTGTGCCGGCTGCGTGACCGTTACCGAGAAGCAGCCATGGCAATGATGGCCGGCGAACGCCTTGTGATCGGTATGGCCGGCGGCCCCATCGAGCGCTAAGGCGATCTCCGCCTTGCCGGTAGGGTTCGTCACATCGAGATCGTGCGCGCCGTGCAGCAGGCCCGACAGCAGGTAGATGGTTGCGACGAGCACGGCCAGCAGCCCGCGCAGATCGCGCGTGCGAAACATTTCGAATGGCCGGCGGATCGCGGACACGTGCTCACTCTCGTTGCGGTTCGTGTCCCGCCTAGCACGCCCGCGGGAACAGTGTCGACCCGCAACATTGTTACGTCCCGAGAATAAACGCCGCAGCGGCGACAGGCTGTCGCGATTGGTTCTCGCGTGCGGGTGCGATCAGGACCTGTACGTCGTGGCGATGCGACAAGATCGTATCGGCTGCTGCCGTTGGTTTCGGAATGGTGCGGCCATCGCCGGCTTCAACCGTCACCGCGACGTGGTAGCCCTCTTCCATCGCCCGTTCCAGCCATTTGATGGCTTCGTCGATCCATTGGTCGTGGTGCTCGGGATCTGCGATCGCCTTTTCTCGAAATGCGTTTGCCTGGTTCAGGCATGCCGTTCTGCGATCCACGCGGCTCTCCCGCTCCTTTGGGGGCGCCCCGACCGCATCTTTGATGATCCCGGGATTGGCGTCGTTAACATACGACAGCTAATGCAGCGCAAAAACGAAAAGGCCCCAGATCCGGCGCGGACCGGCTGGGGCCTTTGTGCTCACAATCTATGTTTCCCTTGGACTTGTGCAGATAACCCGCATCTCGATGATTCGTTCCCGTCTGGAAGATCCGCTTAGGAACATTCCTTGCGCCGCTTCATTAGCGCCACGGAGCATTTGAGGAGGATGGGCTTATGGACGGATTGATCTATCTCATCGGCTTGATCGTCGTGATCATGGCGATCCTGTCGTTCTTCGGCCTGCGCTGAGAGCGCCGCGATGACTATCGAAGCTCTCGTGCAGGAGGAAGTCATGGAAGGCAGCGTGCCCGCCGCCGAAGGGCGCCGGGTCATCCAATGGAGCTCGGTGCTGGCAGGCGCGTTCGCCGCCGGTGCAATGTCGTTCATCCTGGTCGGCTTTGGCGTCGCCATCGGCCTCGGCGTCAGCTCGACGTCGCCGACATGGCGCGATGCATCATCGGCGCTGGCGCTGTTGTCGGGACTGTATCTGATCCTCCAGGCGATCGTCAGCTTCGGCTTTGGCGGCTACATCGCCGGGCGGATCGCGCGGCCTGCGCCTGCGCTCGCAACGATCGAGGATGACGGCGAGCGGCGGGACGGGCTGCACGGACTGACATCATGGGCTCTGGCGGTGTTGATCGGTGCGGCATTGCTCGCGATCCTCGGCGCGTCCGCGATCGAGCGTTCGCCGATACGCAGCTCGGCCAGCAACGTGAGCGCCGCCGAACCCTTGTTGAGCTATGAGCTCGACAAGCTGTTCCGCGCGTCACGTCGCCCTCCCAACGCAGACATGAGGGAGGCCCGCGCCGAAGCCGGACGGATCCTCATGACATCGTCGAGCCACAGTGGCGTCAGCAGCGATGATCGCACCTATCTCGTGCAACAGACGGCCGCGCTGACGGGGCTGGCAACCGCGGATTCCGAGCGGCGCGTCGATGCCGTGATCGCGGAGGCCCAGACGGCGATCAACCACGCGCGGCGCAGTTCGATCATCGTCGCGTTCTCGGTCGCCGCGGCAGCCCTGATAGGAGCCGTCGTCGCCTGGGCGGCGGCAGTCGCCGGTGGACGCCACCGCGATGGCGAACCCTTGCCGCAATGGATGGCGAGCTCGAACCGGTTCCATCGCGGCCGTCGCGCGATGCCGATGCCGTAAATTCAGGGCCATGGCCGGGACGAGACCGGCCATGGCTTCGTTTGGGAATCCTACGCCCGCTCTTCCCAGATCATCGCGAGATGCACGATAGTCTGGACGGCCTTTTCCATGTCCTGCCGGCTGACCCATTCCAGGCGCGAGTGAAACGCGTGCTCGCCGGCAAAGATGTTGGGGCAGGGCAGTCCCATGAAGGACAGGCGCGAGCCGTCGGTGCCGCCGCGGATCGCGGTGCGCATCGGGCGCAGCCCGGCGCGGCGGATCGCTTCGATGGCGTATTCGAGGATGTGGGGGTGACGGTCGATCACCTGCTTCATGTTGCGGTACTGCTCGCGCACCTCGAACTTGTAGGTCGAGCGCGGATACTCCTTCATCACGTCCTTGACGATGCCCTCGAGCAGCGTCTCCTTTTCCTTCAGGCCTTCCTCGGTGAAGTCGCGGACGATGAAGGACAGCGTCGCCTGCTCGAGCGCGCCGGAGATGCCGATCGGATGCAGAAAGCCCTGCTTGCCCGAGGTGGTCTCGGGCGAGCAGCCTTCCTTGGGCAGGCGCTCGACGATGGCGGCTGCGATCTTGATCGCGTGCTCCATCTTGCCCTTGGCATAGCCGGGATGGGCAGAGACGCCCTGGATGGTGATGGTGGCGCCGTCAGCCGAGAACGTCTCGTCCTCGACGCTGCCGGCGCTCTCGCCGTCCATGGTGTAGCCGAAATCGGCGCCGAGCTTCTTCAGGTCGACATTGTCGACGCCGCGGCCGATCTCTTCATCGGGCGTGAACAGGATCTTGATGGTGCCGTGCTTCACATCGGGATTGTTGATGAAGAAATGCGCGGCATCCATGATCTCGGCGACGCCGGCCTTGTTGTCGGCGCCGAGCAGCGTCGTACCATCGGTGGTGACGATGTCGTTGCCGATCTGGTTCTTGAGCGCGGGATGCTCGGCGAAGCGGATCACCTGGGTGGGGTCGGCTGACAGCGTGATGTCGCCGCCGCGATAATTCTTCACGACCTGCGGCTTGACGTCCTTGCCCGAGCAGTCGGGCGAGGTGTCCATGTGCGAGCAGAAGCAGATCACCGGCACCTTCTTGTCGGTGTTGGACGGGATCGTCGCGTAGACATAGCCGTAGTCGTCGAGATGGGCGTCCTCGACGCCCATGGCCTTGAGTTCGGTCACGAGCACGCGACCGAGATCCTTCTGCTTCTCAGTCGAGGGCGAGGTCGGGGATTCGGGATCGGACTGGGTGTCGATGGTGACGTAGCGCAGGAAGCGCTCGGTCACGGTGTGGGTAAAGGTGAGGGACATTTCTTCTCATAGCCGCCGGGGTCGGATGAGGGGCGGTATACCAGAAAAGCGTCATTCCGGGGACCGCGTGTCGCCGCCGCAACGCGGCGTGAACAGGCTTAATGAACCGTAAGTCTCAGCTCGCTTCGGCCAGTTCCCTGAACGGGGCGGACGGCGGCTTCCGGCGCTGGAATTTGCAGCCGCCTGGCACCAGACGATTCGGGACCTGACGGTCCGGTTACCCCGGGGCGAATTTCGGTGAAGTCTCGCAGAAACACCCGATGTTTACGGGAGAGGCGCAACGTCCTTGACTTCACCAGGTCGCACCTTTAAGTCCCCCCTCGTTCCGCATGGCTTTGCCCAGCACGCGGGAGTAGCTCAGTTGGTTAGAGCGCCGGCCTGTCACGCCGGAGGTCGCGGGTTCGAGCCCCGTCTCTCGCGCCATTGAATCAATGGCTTAGCGCGGAATTCTCCTGGAACGCCACAAACGATAAAGCCGCCCGAAGGCGGCCTTGGTGTCTGTCCGAAATGGTCCGTTTCGGCCTTAGCGGATCTCCGAGGTGCCCGAACTCGTCACCACCACCGGCTTACCAGCCTTGATCGTGTGGGTCGTCTGGGCGGTCTGGCTGAGGTCGATGCCGGTCCGCGCCGCGATTCCGAAGGCTGCCACCGCGATACCGGCCACCAGCGCCACCACCACGATCTTCAGGTGTGTCGCACGATCAGCAGAGTGAATGGAGTGGTTCATCAGAGCCTCCCGACGGGCTTTCCCGCCCGTCTGTTGGCTCACCTTCTAAGGACGATCTGTTTCCGGATGGTTTCGCGCCGTCGGCAAAATGGTTTCATCTGGGCGGCGTGGTTTTGGCTGGAGGGTCGTTTCAGGCCGCCGCTCGGGCGATATCGGTCCGGATCGTCCGGGCAGCCCGGACGAAGAATAGGGCGCCCACTGTGGTCGTGACCGCCGCCGACAGCAGGGAGTAGCGGACGGCGTCCGCGCCGAAGCCGGCCTTCAGCGCGTCGTTGATCATGCCGACGATGAGGGGTCCCAGTCCCTGGCCGAAGCGGGTTGCGGTCAGGGCGATGAGCGCGGAGGCCAGCGCCCGCATGCTGGGCTTTGCCACCGTCTGCGCGATCGCAAAGATCGGCCCGAGATGGAAGCCGACCAGGAACGAGGTCAGCAGTCCTTGCGCCCCTTGGCAGGCCGTTTGTTAGTTGGCAGAGGTGGCGCATGAGCCAGAAGCCGAGCAGAGGCGGGCGTATGTCGCCCGACGTTGGGGACGATGCGGCGCCGATCACCGTGATGCTGTCGTCGCGGCTGATGGTGCTTGCCAATCTGCTCAAGCGCGGCGCCATCCTGCGCTACAAGCGTGTCGTCGGACTGAACTCGGTGGAGTTCGGCCTCGTCGCCTCGCTCGGCCGGCGTCCGCCGATGAGCGTGGCGCGGCTCGCCGAAGCCGTCGGTCAGGACAAGGGACAGATCAGCCGCGCGCTTGCGGGGCTGTCGTCACGCAAGCTGATCGCGAAAACGCCCAATCCGAACGACAGTCGCGAAGTGCTGATCTCGCTGACCAAGGCAGGGCTCGCCGCACATGACGCGATCGTTGCCAGCGCGCAGGAGCGCAATCGGCGCCTGCTGCAACAGTTGAGCAAGGACGAGCTCGACGCGCTGCTGGTGCAGATCGATCGCCTGACCGCGGCCGCCGAAGAGATGCTCGAGGCGGAAAAGGATCCGGACTGATCGTTCCGCCGACGTAGCGTCCATTTTTGAAGCGTTCTTGGAAGATCTCTAAGAGCTGTTCTAAGAGGCATTCAATTAGGTCTTCCGCGCGTGCTCGCTTAAGCGTCCATGCAACGCATGTCGTCATTCGCACTGACGGCATGGAACGACAAACGTTGCAGGTTGGGGTGGTGCGTTGAACTGTCTTGGAATGCTGCGGTCGGCGGGACTTGCGACCGCGTCCGCTCTGGTGCTGTTGCCGCAAGCTTCGGTCGGTCAATCCTCGGGATCCTCGTCGCAAAGCGGGGCGCAAGCCTTGCCACCGGTTACCGTGGCCTCGCCCGAGCCCCGCCGCCGCGCAGCGGCCTCCGCGCCACGCCGAACGCCGCGGGCAGCGCAGAGCGTGAGCGAGAGAAAGCTGCAGCCTGAGCGCAATGTCGGATTCGTCGAGACGCCGCGCGGCCCGGTCCACGGCTATGTCGCTGGCCGCAGCTCCTCCGGCACCAAGACCAACACGCCGATCATGGAGACGCCGCAATCGGTGTCGGTCATCGGCGCCGAGCAGATCCGCGACCAGAAGCCGAACAAGCTGGACGAGGTGCTGCGCTATTCGGCGGGCGTGCGCGCCGGAACCTTCGGTGCCGACACCCCTAACGACTGGTGGCTGATCCGCGGCTTCAAATCGGACGACGTCGGCCTGTTCCTCGATGGCATGCAGCTCTTCTACACGTCCTATGCGAGCTGGAAGCTGCAAACGCCGAACATGGAGCGCGTCGAGGTGCTGCGCGGCCCGTCTGCGGTGCTCTATGGCGGCTCGAGCCCGAGCGGCATCGTCAACGTCATCAGCAAGATGCCACCTGGCGAGCCGATCCGCTACATCGAGACCGGCGTCAACAATTTCGGCAATGCCTATGTCGGCTTCGATGTCGGTGGTCCCGTCGCGACGAGTCCCGAGAACGGCAAGCTGCTCTATCGCGTCGTCGGGCAGGTCCAGAACGGTGGCACGCAGGTCGACTTCACGCCCGACAACAACTACTTCATCGCACCGTCGGTAACCTGGAAGCCGGATGCCGACACGACGTTCACCGTCCTTGCGTCGGCATCGAAGCAGGATACCCGCGGCATCAACTTCCTGCCCTATCAGGGCACGGTGACCAACGCACCATTCGGTCGTATCCCCACGAGTATGTTCCTCGGCGATCCCAGCATCGACAAGTTCACGCGCGAGCAGGAGATGCTCGGCTATCAGTTCGAGCGCAATCTCACCGACAGCCTGACGTTCCGGCAGAATGCGCGTTTCGCGCATGTCGACGTGACGTATCGCGGCCTCGTCGCCAACGGCTATTCCAACGCCAACACGGGCGACATCGCGCGCTACAATTGGTACGCGAAGGACACGGCCAATCAGGCCAATCTCGACAACCAGTTGGAGTATCGTTTCGACACCGGCCTGGTGAAGCACACGATGCTGTTCGGCGTCGATCTGCGGGGCTACCAGATCGACGACTATCAGCAGTTCCAGTTTGGCACGACGCCGTCGATCAACGTCTTCAATCCGGTCTACGGTCTCAATGTGCCATTTACGACCGGGCCGTTCCGCAACTACCTGATCACCCAGAAGCAGGCCGGCACCTATCTTCAGGACCAGGTCAAGCTCGGCAACTTCACGCTGGTGGTGAGCGGCCGCAACGATTGGGTCGAGACCACTCAGGCCGCGCGCGACACCGGAGCGACGGTGGCCAGCCGCGATGACAGCAGGTTCAGCGGGCGCGTGGGCCTGATCTACAATTTCGACAACGGCCTTGCGCCCTATGTCTCCTATGCGACGAGCTACAATCCGGTCATTGGCCTTAATGCCAACAACCAGTTGCTCCTGCCGGAAACCGGCAAGCAGGTCGAGGTCGGCCTGAAGGTGCAGCCGAAATGGTTCGACGGTTACTTCACGGTCTCGGCCTTCGACCTGAAGCGTCAGAACGCGCTGACCACCGATCCGTCGAATGTGTTGTTGCAGAACCAGACCGGCGAGGTCACCTCGCGCGGCATCGAGCTCGAGGCGGTGGCCAATGTCACGAAGGAGCTGAAGCTGATCGGCGCCTTCACCAGCTATCATCTCTTCACCAGCGAGGATCTCGATTCATCGCTGATCGGCAAGACGCCAACCAACACGCCCGAGCTCCTGGCCTCAGGTTGGGCCGACTACACCTTCAAGGAGGGTCCACTGGCAGGCTTCGGCTTTGGCGGGGGCGTGCGCTACGTCGGCTCGTCCTGGGCAGACTCCGCCAACACGCTCGAGGTTCCCGCCGTCGTGCTCGGCGATCTCGCGCTCCACTATGAATGGCAGAACTGGCGCACAGCACTGAACGTGATCAACGTGACCGACAAGACTTATGTCGCAAGCTGCGCCTCGGTGACGTCCTGCTTCTACGGCGATCGCCGGCGCGTCACCGCCAGCGTCTCGTACAAATGGTGAGGGCGGGCGAGGGGATCGCGTCGTGAAGGCGCGCACCGTCAGGCTCTGGTCCCTGGTCCACACCTGGACCAGCCTGATCTCGACCGTGTTCCTGCTCCTGCTCTGCCTGACCGGTCTGCCGCTGATCTTTCATCACGAGATCGACGAGCTTCTCGGCTATGCCCCCCAGCCCGAAGCTCACGCGGGCGCGGCGCGTGCGACCACCCAAGAGGTCGCCGACGCCGCGCTCGCGGCCGATCCGGGGCGGGTACTGCAATACATCTCCTGGGACAAGGACGAACCCGGGATCGTGTTTGCATTCACCAACAATGCGCCGGACGGTCCCCCGGACAATGCCACCGTGCGCGCCTTCGATGCGGTCTCGGCCAGGCTGCTCGGACCTGTCGGCGTCGGGCCGATGCTGATCGTGCTCAAGCTGCACACGGACATGTTCGCCGGCCAGGCCGGAAAACTGTTTCTCGGTGCGATGGGACTGTTGTTCGCGCTCGCCATCATCTCCGGCGTGGTGCTGTACTGGCCATTCACGCGCCGCCTGCGCTTTGCGACCATCCGCTACCCCGCCGCGCGCCGTGTGGTCTGGCTCGACTGGCACAATCTGATCGGCGTGATCACGGTGGTCTGGGCGCTGGTGGTCGGGCTGACCGGCGTGATCAACACCTGGGCCGAACTGATGCTCGATCAGTGGAAGGCGACCGAGCTCGCCAGCATGGTTGCACCCTATGCCGGCAAGCCGCCGCCGGTGCATCTGGCCTCGCTCGACGGCGTCGTCGCCCGCGCCAAGGCGGCCGCGCCCAGCATGGACATCGCGTTCATCGCTTTCCCGGGCGCCCCGTTCACGTCATCACACCATTTCGCGGCGTTCATGCGCGGCGAGACCGCTCTCACGGCGCGCCTGCTGAAGCCTGTGCTGCTGGACGGGGAAACCGGGGAGGTCGCCGACAGCCGGGCGCTGCCGGTCTACCTCCAGGCGCTCTTGATTTCGCAACCGCTTCATTTCGGCAACTATGGCGGTATGCCGCTGAAGGTGATCTGGGCTGCGCTCGACGTGTTCACGATGATCGTGATCGGCAGCGGTCTCTACCTTTGGCTGGCACGGCGGCGGAAGCGGAGGCCCGCCCGTGCCGATGCATTCGCGAAACGAGCCCCGGTCCCGTCATGATGCATGGCTCGCCCAGCCGCTCGCGCCCGTGGATTCGGGTCTTCGGTGCGCCGATTCTGATCGCTATGGCGACCTCGATCGGCCTACTCGCGGCGCTGCTCTGGGGAGAGATCGGCAAATATGTCGCCTGGGTGACGGTCGGCTCTCCCATGGGCGTCATTCCCTGGGCCTGGCTGCGTCGCGGTAGGACAGCAAAGCCGTCCTAGACACGCGGAGAGGCGGTCCGACATGCTCCGCGCGGAGCATCTGCCGACGGCGGGAGGACCGACATGGATGCTCTTGCTGGGGCCGCGGTTCTGCTCCATACCAGCCGCGGGGCGATTCCGGGATTTCCACTGTTCTGGGGGCGGCAAAGGGCCTAAAAACAGCGTGTCTTGCACCCATTGGTGCACTGCGCTAAGGCTCAGAATAATTCCAAATCGGGACGAATCCGCGAGCCACCCGAGGCTTGCGGGAAAAAGGGCTCGCCAATGAGCGGCATTCTGCAGAACTATCTTCCACTTGTGGTCTTTATAGGGGTAGCGGGCCTGATTGGCCTCGTGCTGCTGATCGCCCCCTTCATCGTGGCCTTCCAGCAGCCGGATCCGGAAAAGCTGTCGGCGTATGAGTGCGGTTTCAACGCCTTCGACGACGCCCGGATGAAGTTCGACGTCCGCTTCTACCTGGTCGCCATCCTCTTCATCATCTTCGACCTTGAGGTGGCGTTCCTGTTCCCCTGGGCAGTAGCGTTCGGAAAGCTTGGTGCGACCGGCTTCTGGTCCATGGTGGTCTTCCTCGCCGTGCTGACGGTGGGGTTTGCCTATGAATGGAAGAAAGGGGCACTCGAATGGGATTGAACCCTGCCACGCCGTCCGCCGGTCCGGTTCTCGCGCCGGCCCCGAAGGGCATTCTGGATCCGTCGACCGGCAAGCCGGTCGGGGCCAATGATCCGTTCTTTCTCGAGGTCAATCACGAGCTGTCCGACAAGGGCTTCTTCGTCGCCGCGGCCGATGACCTCATCACCTGGGCGCGCACCGGGTCGTTGATGTGGATGACCTTCGGTCTCGCCTGCTGCGCGGTCGAGATGATGCAGGTCTCGATGCCGCGCTACGACGTCGAGCGCTTCGGCTTTGCGCCGCGTGCCTCGCCGCGCCAGTCCGATGTGATGATCGTCGCAGGCACCCTGACCAACAAGATGGCTCCGGCGCTGCGCAAGGTCTACGACCAGATGCCTGAGCCGCGATACGTTATCTCGATGGGCTCCTGCGCCAATGGCGGAGGCTATTACCACTATTCCTACTCGGTCGTGCGCGGCTGCGACCGCATCGTGCCGATCGACATCTACGTGCCGGGCTGCCCGCCCACGGCGGAAGCGCTGCTCTACGGCGTGCTGCTGCTGCAAAAGAAGATCCGGCGCACCGGCACCATCGAACGCTAAGGTTTTACGTCATGGACGACGGCAAGCTCGACGCCCTTGGGCAAACGATCGTTAGCGCGCTTCCGGGCGCCGCCACCGGTCACGCGGTGGCCTTCAACCAGCTCACGGTGGAGGTCGAGGCCGCCAAGATCGTCGAGGTGGTCAAGTACCTCCGCGACGATCCAAGTTGCCGCTTCGTCAACTTCACCGACGTGACCGCGGTGGATTATCCGTCGCGCGAGAAGCGCTTCGACGTCGTCTATCATCTGATGTCGCCGACGCTGAACACCCGGATCAGGCTGAAGGCTCAGGCCGACGAGACCACCCAGGTGCCGTCGCTGATCGAGGTGTTTCCCGGCGCCGACTGGTTCGAGCGCGAGACCTACGACCTCTATGGCGTGATCTTCGTCGGACATCCCGACATGCGCCGCATCCTCACCGATTACGGTTTCGAGGGGCATCCGCTGCGCAAGGACTTCCCGCTGACTGGCTTCGTCGAGGTCCGCTACGACGACCAGGAGAAGCGGGTGGTGTACGAGCCGGTCCGGCTCAACCAGGAATTCCGCAAGTTCGATTTCCTCTCGCCATGGGAAGGGGCGGACTATCCGCTTCCCGGTGACGAGAAGGCGGGACCGAAGGCCTGATCATGAACGAGCAACCCGAACAGCTTCGCAACTTTACGATCAATTTCGGCCCGCAACATCCCGCGGCGCACGGCGTGTTGCGCCTCGTACTCGAATTGGATGGCGAGGTCGTTGCGCGTGTCGATCCGCATATCGGCCTGCTTCACCGCGGCACCGAGAAGCTGATCGAGCAGAAGACCTATCTCCAGGCGATCCCTTATTTCGATCGCCTGGACTACGTCGCGCCGATGAACCAGGAGCACGCTTTCTGCTTGGCTGCCGAAAAGTTGCTCGGCATCGAGGTGCCGCGCCGCGGCCAGTTGATCCGCGTGCTGTATTGCGAGATCGGCCGCATCCTCTCGCATCTTCTCAACGTCACCACGCAGGCAATGGACGTCGGCGCGCTGACCCCGCCGCTGTGGGGCTTCGAGGAGCGCGAGAAGCTGATGGTGTTCTACGAGCGCGCCTCGGGCAGCCGTATGCACGCAGCCTTCTTCCGCGTCGGCGGCGTACACCAGGACCTGCCGCCCAAGCTGATCAACGACATCGAGGCCTGGTGCGATCCGTTCCTCAAAGTTGTCGACGACCTCGACCGCCTGCTCACCGCCAACCGCATCTTCAAGCAGCGCAACGTCGACATCGGCGTGGTGCCGCTGAAGGAGGCCTGGGAGTGGGGTTTTTCCGGCGTGATGGTGCGCGGCTCCGGTGCGGCCTGGGACCTGCGCAAGGCGCAGCCCTATGAATGCTATGCCGAGATGGAATTCGACATTCCGATCGGCAAGAACGGCGACTGCTACGACCGTTACCTGATCCGCATGGAAGAGATGCGCCAGTCGGTGCGCATCATGAAGCAGTGCATCGAGAAGCTGAAGGCGCCGGACGGGCAGGGGCCGGTCGCTGTCGAGGACAACAAGGTCTTCCCGCCGCGCCGCGGCGAGATGAAGCGCTCGATGGAAGCGCTCATCCATCACTTCAAGCTCTACACCGAAGGCGTCCACGTGCCGGCCGGCGAGGTCTATGCCTCGGTCGAGGCGCCGAAGGGCGAGTTCGGCGTCTATCTCGTCTCCGACGGCACCAACAAGCCCTACAAGTGCAAGATCCGCGCGCCGGGCTTCGCCCATCTGCAGGCCATGGACCACATCTGCAGGGGCCATCTGCTCGCCGACGTCTCGGCCATCCTCGGCTCGCTCGACATCGTGTTCGGAGAGGTCGATCGGTGATGGCGCCGGCGCCAATCCAGTTTGACCGCGCCTCGGGGGCCCTCGAAGGGGCCAACCTGTGGGAGCGGACGGCTGCCTTGGCGCTGGTGACGGGATCGAAGATCTCCTCGCACTTCTCGCACATGGGCTACATCGCCTGCGCCAATCTGCTGCGCAAAACGCTGCCCGAGCGCAACATCGCGATCAAGCTCAACCCGGACGCCGTGTTCGAATTCCCTTACGGCGACGGCTACTGGAGCAAGCTGCTCAACCGCTCCTACAATTACGAGGACGAGTTGGAACTGTTGTTCGCTGACTCCGTCGACGTCGATTACACGCTGCTCGATTGCGGCGCGAACTATGGCTACTGGTCGGTGCTGGTGTCGAGCAAGCCGTTCGGCTCGCACAGGGCGATCGCGATCGAGCCGTCGGGACAGAACCACCCGAAGCTTGCGAACAATGCGCGTATCAATGGTAACCGCTTCGAGACCATGAAATGTGCGATCGGTGCCGAGCGCGGCACCGCACGGCTCTCCGGCACCAAGCACGAGGCTTTCAGTATCGCGGGCGCGCCCTCGGCGAGCGGTGAGGAAGTGCCTGTGATTGCACTCGACAATCTGCTCGATGACGGCAAGGTCGAAGCAAACGGCAAGTATTTGATCAAGCTCGACGTCGAAGGCGTCGAGATCGACGCCATCAAGGGTGGCAAGCGGCTTCTTGAAGGCGACAGCGTGATCATGTGCGAGGAGCACGGCAGCGACCGCAGCCACGCGGTGTCGCGCTATATCCTCGAACAAACCCCGCTGAAGCTGATCGTCTACGATCCCACCACCAGTCGCATGGAGACGGTGACCGAGCTCTCGATCCTCGATCGCATCAAGGTCTCCACCCACGTTGGCTACAATGTTTTCGGCACCGCAAGCGCATTCTGGCAGGACAGGATTGATGCCCTGAATGCGAAGGCTGCGCGGCGCCGTATCCAGTGAGAGATTGAAGAGATGTCCGTTCGCCGCCTAGCGCCCAAGGAAGTCCAGCCCGCGAGCTTTACGTTCACGGAGGAGAACCTCGCGTTTGCGAAGCAGCAGATCGCCAAATATCCGGCCGGTCGCCAGGCCTCGGCCGTGATCGCGATCATGTGGCGGGCGCAGGAGCAGAACGATGGCTGGGTGTCGGAAGCCGCGATCCGCGTCATCGCCGACCTGCTCGATATGCCCTACATCCGCGTGCTCGAAGTCGCGACCTTCTACACGATGTTCCAGCTCGCTCCCGTCGGCAAGAAGGCCCACGTCCAGGTCTGCGGCACCACGCCGTGCCGGCTGCGCGGCGCCGAAGACCTGATCCACGTCTGCGAGAGCCGGATCCATCACGAGCCCTTCCACCTCTCCAAGGACGGCAATTTCAGCTGGGAAGAGGTGGAGTGCCTGGGCGCCTGCGTGAACGCGCCGATGGTGTTGATCGGCAAGGACACCTATGAGGATCTGACCAAGGAAAGCTTCGGCAAGGTGCTCGACGGCTTTGCCTCCGGCAATCCGCCCAAGCCCGGCCCGCAGAACGGCCGTCAGTTCTCGGCTCCCGTCACCGGACCGACCACGCTGAAGGAGATCACCTGATGCGTGATCTCGCGACATCAGCAGCGGGAAGGGGCGGCGCCGTGAAGAAATGGGGCTTCATCGCCATGCATGCCGCGGTGGCGGCTGCCTTCATCTTCATGCTGCAGCGCTTCACCCTGAATGCGTCGCTGGAAACCAGTCTGCTCTGGGCGCTGACCTTTGCCGTCTGCGCCGCCGGGCTTGCCTACAAGCAAGCCAACCGTTGATCGGAAAGCACTGAAATGCTCGAGGACAAGGACCGCATCTTCAAAAACCTCTACGGCCTCCACGATTGGGGGCTCGAGGGCGCGCGGCGCCGCGGCGCTTGGGATGGCACCAAGGCCATCATCGACAAGGGCCGCGACTGGATCATCAACGAGATGAAGGCGTCAGGCCTGCGCGGCCGTGGCGGCGCCGGCTTCCCGACCGGCCTGAAATGGTCGTTCATGCCGAAGGAATCGACCGACGGCCGGCCGAGCTATCTCGTCGTCAACGCCGACGAGTCCGAGCCCGGCACCTGCAAGGACCGCGAGATCATGCGTCATGATCCGCATCTCCTGATCGAGGGCTGCCTGATCGCGAGCTGCGCGATGAATGCGCACGCCTGCTACATCTATGTCCGTGGCGAGTTCATCCGCGAGCGCGAGCACCTCCAGGCCGCGATCGACCAGGCCTACGAGGCCAAGCTGATCGGCAAGGACAATGTCAACGGCTGGCCGTTCGATCTCTACGTCGCGCACGGCGCCGGCGCCTATATCTGCGGCGAGGAGACCGCGCTGCTCGAGAGCCTCGAGGGCAAGAAGGGCCAGCCGCGCCTGAAGCCGCCGTTCCCGGCCAACGTCGGCCTGTTCGGCTGCCCGACCACCGTCAACAACGTCGAGTCGATCGCGGTTGCGCCCGACATCCTGCGCCGCGGCGCGGCGTGGTTCGCCGGCATCGGCCGTCCGAACAACGTCGGCACGAAACTGTTCTGCATCTCCGGCCATGTCGAGCGGCCGTGCAACGTCGAAGAAGCCATGGGCATTCCGTTCCGTGAGCTGATCGAGAAGCATTGCGGCGGCATCCGCGGCGGCTGGGACCTGTCTCTTATACACATCCAAGTCGACCGACCTGATCCGTGCGATCGCCCGCATTTCCTATTTCTACAAGCACGAGAGCTGCGGCCAGTGCACGCCGTGCCGCGAGGGCACCGGCTGGATGTGGCGCGTCTTGACCCGCATGGCGGAGGGCCGCGCCCACAAGCGCGAGATCGACATGCTGCTCGAGGTCACCAAGCAGGTCGAAGGCCACACCATCTGCGCGCTCGGCGACGCAGCCGCCTGGCCGATCCAGGGCCTGATCGCGCACTTCCGTCATGAGATCGAAGCGCGGATCGACCAGTATTCGCACAAGGCCGACATCGACGATGCCGGCGTCCGCGATCCCGTGAACATGGTCGCGGCGGAGTAGGAAGAATGACAAAGCTCATCATCGACGGCAAAGAGATCGATGTCCCGCCGGAGTACACGCTACTCCAGGCGTGCGAGGCCGCCGGCGCCGAGATTCCGCGCTTCTGCTATCACGAGCGGCTGTCGATCGCCGGCAATTGCCGGATGTGCCTCGTCGAAGTGAAGGGCGGCCCGAAGCCGGTCGCGAGTTGCGCCTGGGGTGTGCGCGATTGCCGTCCGGGTCCGAAGGGCGAGCCGCCGGAGATCTCGACGCGGTCGCCGATGGTGAAGAAGGCCCGCGAAGGCGTGATGGAGTTCCTTCTGATCAACCATCCGCTGGACTGCCCGATCTGCGACCAGGGCGGCGAGTGCGATCTCCAGGACCAGGCGATGGGCTATGGCGTCGACACCAGCCGCTTCGCCGAGAACAAGCGCGCCGTCGAGGACAAGTATCTCGGCGCGCTGGTCAAGACCTCGATGAATCGCTGCATCCAGTGCACGCGCTGCGTCCGCTTTTCGGCGGAAGTCGCCGGCGCGCCCGAGATGGGCGCGACGGGCCGCGGCGAGGACATGGAGATCACGACCTATCTCGAGCACGCGCTGACGTCCGAGCTTCAGGGCAACCTCGTCGACATCTGCCCGGTCGGTGCGCTGACCTCGAAGCCATACGCCTTCGCCGCGCGCCCCTGGGAGCTCGGCAAGACCCAGTCGGTCGACGTCATGGACGGCATCGGCTCGGCGATCCGGGTCGACACCCGTGGTCGCGAGGTGATGCGCATCCTGCCGCGCGTCAACGAGGCCGTGAACGAGGAGTGGATTTCGGACAAGACTCGTCACGTCGTCGACGGCCTGCGCACCCAACGGCTCGACCGGCCCTATATCCGCGAGGCCGGCAAGCTGCGTGCAGCTTCGTGGACCGAAGCCTTCGCCGCGATCGCCACCAAGGCGGGCCGTAGCGACGGCAAGCGGATCGGCGCGATTGCCGGTGATCTCGCCGGCGTCGAGGAGATGTTTGCGCTGAAGGATCTGCTCGCCAAGTTCGGCTCGGCCAATCTGGCAGTGCAGGGCGGCGACGCCTTCGATCCCGCGCTGGGCCGCGGCTCCTACATCTTCAATCCGTCGCTGGTCGGCATCGAACAGGCCGATGCGCTGCTGATCATCGGCGCCAATCCGCGCAAGGACGCGGCAGTGTTCAATGCCCGTATCCGCAAGCGCTGGCGCGCGGGCGGCCTCAAGATCGGCTCGGTCGGTGCCAAGGCTGATCTGACCTACGACTACGATCATCTCGGCGCGGGTACGGAGACGCTCGCCGACCTCGTGGCCGGCAAGCACTCCTTCGCTGACGTCCTGAAGAACGCCAAGCACCCGGTCATCCTGGTCGGCGCGGGCGCGACCTCGCGTCACGACGGCGCGGCGATCCTCGCGCAGGCGGCCAAGCTGGCGCTCGATATCGGCGCGGTGAAGGACGGCTGGAACGGCTTTGGCGTGCTGCACGAGACCGCCTCGCGCGTCGGCGCGCTGGATATCGGCTTTGCGGCAGGCGCCGGCGGCCTGAACGCCGCGCAGATGACGACCTTCGGCACGCTGGACGTCTTGTTCCTGCTCGGGGCCGACGAGATCAAGGCGCCGGACGGCACCTTCGTCGTCTATATCGGCACCCATGGTGACCGCGGCGCGCACCGCGCCGACGTCATCCTGCCAGCGGCGGCCTACACCGAGAAGTCGGCGATCTACGTCAACACCGAGGGCCGCGCGCAGATGACGGGCCGCGCCGCGTTCCCGCCGGGCGAGGCCCGCGAGGACTGGGCGATCGTCCGCGCGCTGTCGGAAGCGCTCGGCAAGAAGCTCGGCTACGACTCGCTCGCGGCCCTGCGCCAGGCGATTTTCAAGGCGGTGCCGCATCTGATCCGCCTGGACCAGATCGAGGCGGGCACCGCGGACCAGGTCAAGACACTTGCGGGCAAGGGCGGCACGCCGGAGAAGGCGCCGTTCAAGGCCCTGATTGAGGACTTCTACCTGACCAACCCAATCTCGCGTGCGTCCGCCGTGATGGCGGAATGCTCGCGGCTTGCCTCCGGGCAGATGCTGACCGCAGCGGAGTAAGCGTGATCTGATGGAATTCTTTGAAAGCGCATTCTGGACCGGATTCCTCTGGCCGCTGATCATCATGGTCGCGGAGAGCGTCCTGCTGCTCGTCGTGCTGCTGGTCGCGATCGCCTACATCCTGCTCGCCGACCGCAAGATCTGGGCGGCGGTGCAGATCCGCCGCGGCCCGAACGTGGTCGGTCCCTGGGGCCTATTCCAGTCGTTCGCCGACCTCCTGAAGTTCGTGCTGAAGGAGCCGATCATTCCCTCCGGCGCCAACAAGGGCGTCTTCCTGCTTGCTCCGCTGGTGTCGTGCGTGCTCGCACTCGCGGCCTGGGCGGTGATCCCGACCAATCTCGGCTGGGTGATCTCCGACATCAATGTCGGCGTTCTCTTTATCTTCGCGATCTCGTCGCTGTCGATCTACGGCATCATCATGGCCGGCTGGTCGTCGAACTCGAAGTACCCGTTCCTGGCCGCCTTGCGCTCGGCCGCGCAGATGGTGTCCTATGAGGTCTCGATCGGCTTCGTCATCATCACCGTGCTGCTCTGCGCCGGCACGCTGAACCTGTCGGCGGTCGTCGAGGCGCAGCATGCGCGTGGCCTTGCCAGCCTGATCGGCCTGCCGCAGCTCACCATCCTGAACTGGTATGTGTGGCCGCTGTTCCCGATGTTCGTGGTGTTCTACGTCTCTGCACTGGCGGAAACCAATCGTCCGCCGTTCGACCTCGTCGAGGCCGAGTCCGAGCTCGTGGCCGGATTCATGGTCGAATACGGCTCGACGCCGTATCTGTTGTTCATGCTCGGCGAGTATGTCGCCATCGTCACCATGTGCGCGTTGGCGACGATCCTGTTCCTGGGGGGCTGGCTGCCGCCGGTCGATCTGCCGCCGTTCAACTGGGTGCCGGGGATCATCTGGTTCTCGCTCAAACTGTTCTTCATGTTCTTCCTGTTCGCGATGGCGAAGGCGATCGTGCCGCGCTACCGCTACGATCAACTGATGCGTCTCGGCTGGAAGGTCTTCCTGCCGCTGTCGCTGGCGATGGTGATCGTGGTGGCTGGCGTGCTGCATTTCGCCGGCATCGCGCCGAAGTGAGGTCCGCCATGGGTATCAACATCAACGCTACCGCGCGCTCGCTTCTGCTGTCGGAATTCGTCTCGGCGTTCTTCCTCGCCATGCGCTACTTCTTCCAGCCGAAGCCGACGCTGAACTATCCCTTCGAAAAGGGGCCGATCTCGCCGCGCTTCCGCGGCGAGCATGCGCTGCGCCGCTATCCGAACGGTGAAGAGCGCTGCATCGCCTGCAAGCTGTGCGAGGCGGTCTGCCCGGCGCAGGCCATCACCATCGAGGCCGGGCCGCGCCGCAACGACGGCACGCGCCGCACCGTGCGCTACGACATCGACATGGTGAAGTGCATCTATTGCGGCCTCTGCCAGGAGGCCTGCCCGGTTGACGCCATCGTCGAAGGTCCAAACTTCGAGTTCGCGACCGAGACCCGCGAGGAACTGTTCTATGACAAGGCCAAGCTGCTCGCCAACGGCGATCGCTGGGAACGCGAGATCGCGCAAGCGATCGAGCTCGACGCGCCGTACCGGTGAGGTGAGGGCATGATCCTTCCCGCGCTGTTCTTCTATCTGTTCGCCGGCATCTGCGTCGCCTCGGCGGTGATGGTGATTGTCTCGCGCAATCCCGTGCACTCGGTGCTGTATCTGATCCTGGCCTTCGTCAACGCCTCCGGCCTGTTCGTGCTGATGGGCGCCGAGTTCCTGGCGATGATCCTGATCGTCGTCTATGTCGGCGCGGTCGCGGTGTTGTTCCTGTTCGTGATCATGATGCTCGACGTCGACTTCCTCGAGTTGCGGGAGGGCTTCATCGAATACCTGCCGGTTGGCCTCGTGATCGGCGGCATCTTCATGTTCGAGCTGTTGCTGGTCGTCGGCGCCTGGGTGATCAACCCGACCGTGTCCAGGACGATCACGGCGGCGATCCCGGCCAACGTCTCCAACACCGAGGCGCTCGGGCTCGTGCTCTATACGAAGTACATCCATTACTTCCAGCTCGCCGGCATGGTGCTGCTGGTCGCGATGATCGGCGCCATCGTGCTGACGCTGCGCCACAAGGCCAGCGTCAAGCGGCAGGACATCAACGTTCAGAACGCGCGAACGCCCGACATGGCGATGGCGCTGCGCAAGGTGGCGTCGGGGCAGGGACTCCAGGATGCCGATGCGGCGGAGTGGGTGAAATGACGATCGGGCTCGGACACTATCTTGCCGTCGGCGCGATCCTGTTCACGCTCGGCATCCTCGGCATATTCCTGAACCGCAAGAATATCATCATCATTCTGATGTCGATCGAGCTGATCCTGCTCTCGGTCAACATCAACCTGGTGGCGTTCTCGACCTTCCTCGGCGATATCGTCGGCCAGGTCTTCGCGCTGCTGGTGCTGACGGTCGCGGCTGCGGAAGCCGCAATCGGTCTCGCCATCCTGGTGGTCTATTTCCGCAACCGCGGCTCGATCGCGGTTGAGGACGTCAATCTGATGAAGGGTTAACCCAGCTATGGTCCAGGCAATTGTCTTTCTGCCTCTGCTGGGCGCCATTCTCGCCGGCCTGATCGCCATTTTCGGCGCGCATGCCCGCAACCCCAGCGGCGATACGGTCGAGCATCACGACGACGCGCATGGCGATGCCCATGGTCATGCGTCGGCAGCTCATGATGACCATGCCCACGACGATCACGGCCACGACGACCACCACGTCTCCGAACCGCCGGCTCAGGGCTCGCGCGCGGCCGAGCTGATCACGACCGGGCTGCTGTTCGTCTCGGCGGCCCTGTCGTGGTTCACGCTGGTCGACGTCGGCTTCCTGCACCACGACGCGCGGATTCCGATTCTGCCGTGGATCCTCTCGGGCGACCTCCAGGTCTACTGGGCGCTTCGGGTGGACACGCTCACCGCCGTCATGCTGGTGGTGGTCAACACCGTGTCCTCGCTCGTGCACCTCTATTCCATCGGTTACATGGACGAGGATCCGTACCGGCCGCGCTTCTTCGGCTATCTCTCGCTGTTCACGTTCGCCATGCTGATGCTGGTGACGGCCGATAACCTCGTGCAGCTGTTCTTCGGCTGGGAAGGCGTGGGTCTGGCGAGCTATCTGCTGATCGGTTTCTGGTACCAGAAGCCGTCGGCGAACGCGGCCGCAATCAAGGCCTTCGTCGTCAACCGCGTCGGCGACTTCGGCTTTGCGCTCGGCATCTTTGCGGTTTTCGCGCTGGTCGGTTCGACCGATTTCGAGACGATCTTCCATGCGGCTCCCGGCCTCACCGGCAAGACCATCAACTTCTTCGGCTGGCAGGTGGACGCGCTGACGCTGACCTGCTGCCTGCTGTTCATGGGCGCGATGGGCAAGTCGGCCCAGTTCCTGCTGCACACCTGGTTGCCGGACGCGATGGAAGGCCCGACCCCGGTCTCGGCGCTGATCCACGCCGCGACCATGGTGACGGCGGGCGTCTTCATGGTGGCGCGGCTGTCGCCGCTGTTCGAGCTCGCGCCGAACGCGCAGGCCGTCGTGATGTTCTTCGGCGCGACCACGGCGTTCTTCGCCGCGACCGTTGGCCTCGTGCAGAACGACATCAAGCGCATCGTCGCCTACTCGACCTGTTCGCAGCTCGGCTACATGTTCGTGGCGATGGGGGCGGGAGCCTATTCGGTCGGCATGTTCCACCTGTTCACGCACGCCTTCTTCAAGGCGCTGTTGTTCTTGGGGAGCGGCTCGGTGATCTACGCGATGCATCACGAGCAGGACATCCGCAACATGGGCGGCCTGTGGCGCAAGATCCCCTACACCTATGCGGTGATGGTGGTCGGCACGCTCGCGCTGACCGGCTTCCCGCTCACCGCCGGCTACTTCTCCAAGGACGCGATCATCGAGTCAGCCTACGCCTCGCACAACCCGTTCGCGGTGTACGGCTTCCTGATGACGGTCGTCGCCGCCGGCCTGACCTCATTCTATTCGTGGCGCCTGATCTTCAAGACCTTCCACGGCGAGCCGCATGACGAGCATCATTACGCGGCTGCGCATGAGAGCCCGATGTGGATGCTAGTCCCGATCGGGGTTCTTGCCGCTGGCTCGATCCTGGCCGGCTTCCCGTTCAAGGAGTTGTTCGCCGGTCATGGCATCGAGGAGTTCTTCCGCGAGTCCGTGAAGATGAACCCGCACATCATCGAGGAGATGCACCACATCCCGGAGACCATCGGCTTCCTGCCGACCGTGATGATGATCGTGGGCTTCCTGATCTCGTACCTGTTCTACATCCGCCGGCCGTACCTGCCGGTCGAGCTCGCGAACACCCAGCCGATGCTGTATCAGTTCCTGCTCAACAAGTGGTACTTCGACGAGCTCTATGACATCATCTTCGTCCGTCCGGCGAAGTGGGTCGGCTACCAGCTCTGGAAGAAGGGCGACGGCTTCATCATCGACGGCTTGGGGCCGGACGGCGTCTCGGCGCGTGTGCTGGACATCACCCGCAACGTCGTGAAGATCCAGACCGGCTATCTCTACCACTATGCATTCGCCATGCTGATCGGTGTCGCCGGCCTGATCACCTGGTTCATGTTCGGCTTTGGAGGCCAGTAAATGACAACCTGGCCCATCCTCTCCGTCACCACCTTCCTGCCGCTCGTCGGAGCGCTGCTCGTCTACGCCGTTCGCGGCGACGACGAGGCGGCGCGGCGCAATGCGCGCTGGATAGCGCTCTGGACCACGCTGATCACCTTTGCGGTCTCGTTGCTCCTGGTCGCGCGCTTCGATTCCTCGATCGCCGACTTCCAGTTCGTCGAGAAGGCCAACTGGCTCGCCGCCGGCATCACCTATCACATGGGTGTGGATGGCATCTCGCTGCCCTTCGTGATCCTGACCACCGCGTTGATGCCGTTCTGCATCATCGCGAGCTGGAAGGCGATCCAGAGCCGCGTGCGCGAATACATGATGGCATTCCTGATCCTGGAAACGCTGATGATCGGCACCTTCTCGGCGCTCGATCTCGTGCTGTTCTATTTGTTCTTCGAGGGCGGCCTGATCCCGATGTTCCTGATCATCGGCGTCTGGGGCGGCCCGCGCCGGGTCTATGCCTCGTTCAAGTTCTTCCTCTACACGCTGCTCGGCTCGGTGCTGATGCTGCTCGCCATCATGGCGCTGTACTGGAACGGCAACACGACCGACATCCCGACTTTGATGCACACCGCCGTGCCGCGGTCATTGCAGACCTGGGCGTGGCTGGCCTTCTTTGCCTCCTTCGCGGTGAAGATGCCGATGTGGCCGGTGCACACCTGGCTGCCGGATGCGCACGTCGAGGCGCCGACCGCGGGCTCGGTGATCCTGGCCGCGATCCTGCTGAAGATGGGCGGCTACGGCTTCCTGCGCTTCTCGCTGCCGATGTTCCCGCTGGCTTCGCACGACTTCGCGCCGCTGATCTTCACGCTCTCGGTCATTGCCATCATCTACACCTCGCTGGTGGCGATGATGCAGGAGGACATGAAGAAGCTGATCGCCTATTCCTCGGTGGCGCATATGGGCTTCGTCACCATGGGCATTTTCGCCGGCACCATCCAGGGCGTCGCCGGCGGCGTTTTCCAGATGATCTCGCACGGCATCGTGTCAGGCGCGCTGTTCCTCTGCGTCGGCATCGTCTACGACCGCATGCACACCCGCGAGATCGCGGCCTATGGCGGCCTCGTCAACCGGATGCCGCTCTATGCGCTGGTGTTCATGGTCTTCACCATGGCGAATGTCGGGCTGCCGGGCACGTCCGGGTTCATCGGCGAGTTCATGACGCTGCTCGGCACGTTTAAGGTCTCGCTCCCGACGGCGTTCCTCGCCACCACGGGCGTGATCCTTTCGGCGTGTTATGCGCTGTGGCTGTATCGAAAGATCGTGTTCGGCGCTCTGGTGAAGCCGACGCTGATGTCGATCAAGGACATGACCTTGCGCGAGTGCATCACGCTGTTCCCGCTGGTCGCGCTGACCATCCTGTTCGGCGTTTATCCGAAGCCGGTGCTCGACATGTCGGCGGCCTCGGTCCAGCAACTCGTCAACAATTACAACACCGCAGTGACGGCCGTGAAGGCCGCCGCACTGCTGCAATAATTGCGGCAGGTGAGGGTATCGCCATGAGCTTTGAGACTGCAGGTTATCAATTGGCACCGGTGGTGCCCGAGCTCGTCCTCGCGGTTGGCAGCATGGCGCTGCTGATGCTGGGTGCGTATCGCGGGCAGGGGACGACGAGGGCGGTGACTACGCTCGCAATCCTTCTCCTCGTCGTGACCGGCGTATTGGTGTTGCTGCTGCCAGCGGGCAAGCAGGTCACGTTCGGCGGCAGCTTCATCGTCGACGACTTCGCGCGCTTCCTGAAGATTCTGGCCCTGATCGGCTCGGCGGTCACGCTGCTCCTGTCGACGGAGTTCTTGTCCGATCCGTCGCGACGCATCTTCGAGTATTCGATCCTCGTCCTGCTCTCCACCCTCGGCATGATGGTGTTGATCTCGGCGGGCGACCTGATCTCGCTCTATCTCGGCCTCGAGTTGATGTCGCTCGCGCTCTACGTCGTGGCGGCATCAAACCGGGACAACGCCAAGTCCAACGAAGCCGGTCTGAAGTACTTCGTGCTCGGCGCGCTGTCGTCCGGCATGCTGCTCTACGGCGCCTCGCTGATCTATGGCTTCACCGGCACGGTCAGCTTCGCCGGCATCGCGGCTTCTGCCACGACCGCCAGCGTCGGACTGGTCTTCGGTCTCGTCTTCCTGCTCGCCGGCCTCTGCTTCAAGGTCTCAGCGGTGCCGTTCCACATGTGGACGCCCGACGTTTATGAGGGCGCGCCGACGCCGGTGACCGCCTTCTTCGCCTCGGCGCCGAAGGTGGCAGCCATGGCGGTGTTCACGCGCGCGACGCTGACCGCATTCCCCGGCATCGTCTCGCAATGGCAGCAGATCCTGGTGTTCGTGGCGATCGCCTCGATGGCGCTCGGCTCCTTTGCCGCGATCGGCCAGACCAACATCAAGCGCCTGATGGCCTATTCCTCGATCGGCCACATGGGCTTTGCGCTGGTCGGCCTTGCCTCCGGCACGGTCGAGGGCGCGCAGGGCGTGCTGATGTACCTCGTGATCTACATTGCGATGACGCTCGGCTCATTCGCCGTCATTCTCGCCATGAAGCGCAACGGCCAGGCCGTCGAGCAGATCAGCGATTTCGCCGGCCTCTCGCGCACCAACCCGCTGCTCGCCTTCTTCTTCGCGATGCTGCTGTTCTCGCTTGCCGGCGTTCCGCCGCTCGCCGGCTTCTTCGCCAAATGGTACGTCTTCGTCGCCGCGATCAAGGCCAACCTGTTCACGCTCGCCGTCATCGGCGTGCTGACGAGCGTGGTGGGCGCCTACTACTATCTCGCCATCGTCAAGACGATGTACTTCGACGAGCCTGCCGGGCAGATCGATCCGGTGCGCGTCGAGGTGCGGGCTGTGCTGGCGGTTGCAGGCCTGTTCACCATCCTGTTTGCGCTGTTTGCGGGACCCGTCGTGAGTGTCGCCAGCGCAGCGGCAAAGTCGCTGTTCTAGGGATGGGCTTCGCGCTCGGTCATCGAGCTCTCAGCGCGGGCTACCGCCTCGCAGCCTTCGACCAGATCGGCTCGACGAATGCGGAAGGCCTGGAGCGCGCCCGCCAAGGCGAGCGCGGCCCGATCTGGTTCGTGACATCGGAGCAGACGGCGGGGCGCGGCCGCCGCCAGCGTGCCTGGATCGCGCCGCGGGGCAATCTGGCGGCCAGCATCCTCGAGGTGATGGACGTCGCGCCGGCCGTCGCCGCCACGCTCGGCTTTGCGGCGGGGCTGGCCGAGGAGGCGGCGCTGGAGCGGGTCAGCGTGGAGGCTGCGCTTCGCCTCGGTCCCGACCGGCCCCGATACACCCTGAAATGGCCGAACGACGTGCTTGCCGGCGGCAAGAAGCTCGTCGGCATCGGCCTCGAAGCCGAGGCCATCGGCGACCGCCTGGCCGTCGTGGTTGGCATCGGCACCAACGTCGTCGCGGCCCCCGAGGGCACGCCGACGCCCGCGGTGTCGCTGGCCGCCCTGGGCGTCCATATCAGCGCGGAGGAGCTGTTCACGGCGCTGTCGGATGCCTGGGTCGAATTCCAGGGCATCTGGGACGATGGCCGCGGCTTTGCGGAGATCCGCCGCCTCTGGCTGGAGCGCGCCGCCGGCCTCGGCGAGAAGGTCGCGATCCGGACCGGGAACGCAACGCTCGAGGGCATCTTCGACACCATCGACGAGGCCGGCTGCCTGATCGTCCGCACCGCCGACGGCCGGCGCGTGCCGGTGGCCGCTGGCGAGGTCTTCTTCGGCGCGGCCGCATCCGTGGGAGCGGCATGATGGCAAGGCCCGACGAACTGGTGTTTGCTCCGCTCGGCGGTGTCGGCGAGATCGGCATGAACCTGTCGATCTATGGCCTCGGCAACCGCCACCAGCGTGCCTGGCTCGCAATCGATCTCGGCGTCTCCTTCGGCGACGAGGAGCACCTGCCGGGCATCGACCTGATCATGCCCGACATCAACTTCCTGGAGAAGGAACGCAGGAATCTGATGGGCCTCGTGCTCACGCACGCCCATGAGGATCATTTCGGCGCGATCATCGATCTCTGGCCGAAGCTGCAATGTCCGATCTATGCGACGCAGTTCAGCGCGGCGCTGTTCGAGGCCAAATGCGCGGCCGAGCGCAATCCGCCAAAGATCCCGGTCACCGTGATCCCCTCCGGCGGCCGCGTCGACATCGGGCCGTTCAACGTCGAGTTCATCCCGGTCGCGCATTCGATTCCGGAATCCCATGCACTGGCGATCCACACCGAGGTCGGCACGGTGCTGCACACCGGCGACTGGAAGATCGATCCGACCCCCATTATCGGCCGTCCCACCGACGAGCGGCGGTTGCGTCAGCTCGGCGAGGAGGGTGTGCTCGCCCTGATCGGCGATTCCACCAACGCGGTGCGCGAGGGCCGCTCGCCCTCGGAAGCCGAGGTCGCCCGGACCATCATCGAGCTCGTCAAGGAGGCCAAGGGCCGCGTCGCGGTGACGACCTTTGCCTCCAACGTCGCGCGCATCAAGGCGGTGGCGGACGCGGCTCGCGCCGCCGACCGCGAGGTCGTCGTCGTCGGCCGCGCCATGGATCGGGTCGTGCAGGTCGCGCGCGAGACCGGCTACCTCGACGGCGTGCAGAATTTCCGCTCGCCCGAGGTCTACGGCCATCTTCCGCAGAACAAGGTGCTGGCGCTGTGCACCGGCAGCCAGGGCGAGCCGCGCGCGGCGCTTGCGCGCATCGCCAATGACGACCATCCCGAGATCACGCTCAACCGCGGCGACTGCGTGATCTTCTCCTCGCGCACCATCCCCGGCAACGAGAAGGCCGTCGGTTCGATCATCAACAATCTGGTCCTCCAGGGCGTCGAGGTCATCACTGACCGCGACCATTTGGTCCACGTCTCCGGCCATCCCCGGCGTGACGAATTGCGCGACATGATCGCCTGGACCAGGCCGCAGCTCCTGATCCCCGTGCATGGCGAGGCCCTGCATCTGCACGAGCACGCCAAGCTCGCGCGCGCCGCCGGTGTGCCGCGAGTGCTGGTGTGCCGGAATGGCGATCTGGTGAAGCTCGGCCCAGGCGATCCCGGTATCGTTGGCGAGGTGCCTTCCGGACGTCTCTACAAGGACGGCACGATCCTGGAGGACTCCAAATCGCGCGCGGTGGTCGAGCGGCGGCGGATGGCCTTCTCCGGTTGTGCTTTCGTCGCCATCGCCATGACCGCGCAGGGAGAGCTTGCCGACGAGCCCGAGGTCGATCTCGTCGGTATCCCCGAGAAGAACAAGGCGGGCGAGGCGTTTGACGACCTGGTCTTCGACGCCGTCGTCTCGACCATTGAAGGCCTGCCAAAACCGCGCCGCCGCGATCCGGATGCGCTGGGCGAGTCGGTGCGACGCGCCGTGCGCGCCGTGATCAACGAACACTGGGGCAAAAAGCCCCCCTGTCTGGTACACGTACTGACGGTCTGAATCTTTTGAGCATCATCTCTCCGGAATGCCGCGTCACATTTTGCGCTAACGCGGCCCTTCGGATCCGGATCATGCTCTAAGAAGGGAGAGAACCATGCTGGGTCGGCTCAACCATGTCGCGATCGCGACTAAGGATGCCGCCAGGGCGGCGAAGATCTATGGCGCGGCGTTCGGGGCGCAGATCTCGGAGGCCGTGGCGCTGCCCGAGCACGGCGTGACCACCGTGTTCGTGACGCTCCCCAACACCAAGATCGAGTTCATCGAGCCCCTGGGCGACGCCTCGCCGATCGCAAAATTCCTGGAGCGCAATGCCGACGGCGGCATCCACCACGTCTGCTACGAGGTCGCCGACATCATCACTTCGCGCGACGTGCTGGTGAAGGAGGGCGCGCGGGTGCTCGGCGACGGTGTGCCGAAGATCGGCGCGCACGGCAAGCCGGTGCTGTTCCTGCACCCGAAGGATTTTTCCGGCGCGCTGGTCGAAATCGAGCAGGCGTAAGTCCGAACCATGGCCTACCAGATATCCACCGCACTCGCGATCTACTTCGTACTCTGGTGGGTCACGCTGTTCGTGACCCTGCCGTTCGGCGTACGCAGCCAGCATGAGGACGGCGTCGGAGCACCCGGCACCGATCCCGGCGCGCCGATCCTGACCAAGATGGGCCCCAAGCTGATCTGGACCACGCTGATCTCGGGAATTGTTTTTGCGATCGGCATGACCGCCTATCATGCCGGCTATCTCTCGATCGAACGCTTGTCCAAATTGATGGGAATGCCGTTCTAGGACGAACGCTGCTTTGGGGCCAGAGCGGACGTCAAATGGTGGGCAACATCAGCGGACGCGGTCGCGAATGACCCATCTGCAACATCAGCGCGGATATTTGCTGTGATGCACATTACACTTGGAACTTGACGCATATGCTAGACCGCGTCGCTCGGCCTGAAGGGCGACGAATGCGACGACGCAAGTTCATTGCACTTTCATTAGGCGCGGCCGTTGGCTGGCCATTGGCCTCGTGCACGCAGCAGGCGACGAGCATGCGTCGTGTTGCGTTCCTCCATCCATACCTCGAGAACGATAATGAAGTGCTGACCCGCGTCATTGCGTTTCGGGAGGGGCTCGAGGCGCTCGGGTGGATCGAGAATCGCAATATTCGAATTGAACATCGATATACCGGCGGAGATCTGGGCCGAATCCGAGCCTACGCGACGGAGTTGGTGCATTCGGCGCCGGACCTCATCGTCGGAAGCGGGACGCCAATCACCGCAGCGTTGAAAGAGGCGACCAGCACCATTCCGATCGTATTCAACCTCGTTAACGATCCGGTCGGACAGGGTTTCGTGGCCAGCCTGTCGCGGCCGGGCGGCAACATCACCGGCTTCACCTTCATCGATTTCCTATTGATCGGAAAATGGATGGAGATGATTAAGGAGATTGCTCCCGGGGTCAGACGTGTAGCGCTCATCTTCAATCCCGACACGACGCCTTTTTACCCGGCATTCCTGCGCGAACTCGAAGCGGCCCGCACATCGCTCGCCCTCGAGCTCTCCGCATCTCCCGTGCGCGACGAGGCGGAGGTCGAGGCAGCCATCACGGCGCTCGCACGCGAGCCTGGCGGTGCTCTGATCGTCGCACCGGACGCATTCATCAATAATCACCGCCGCGCGGTCATTGCATTGACGGAACGACAGCGGCTTCCTGCGATATACGGCTTCCGGCAGTTCGCTACGGAAGGGGCACTGATCTCCTATGGACCGAATACTGCCGACATAGTCCGACGCTCGGCTGGCTACGTCGATCGTGTCCTCAGAGGTGAAAGACCGGCCGACCTTCCAGTGCAGGCGCCGACGAAATACGAGTTAGTCATCAATCTCAAGACTGCGAAAGCGCTCGGCATTGCACCAGCTCCTGAGCTGCTCGCTCGCGCCGCCGGAGTGATCCAATAGAACCTTCTTGTTGCGGTGCATGACTCCGGAAATGGGCCATCGCGACATATCGCGCCGCCGCACGAACTTGATCGCTAAAGGGGGTGGACTCAACCGGTCGGTGCAACACTCTAATCTTTTAGCAGAGATGGAGTGTGGACATGAAGCAGCGACGTC